>JAUWOE010000232.1 GCA_030612265.1 Promethearchaeum sp. | reverse complement strand
AAATTTACAAAATGAATTTGTATATTACTTGAATCACCATGAGAAACGATAATTACAATTACAATCCCCAATACTATTTCAGACCATAGTACAAAAATAAATAAAAGTAATCCTGTAATTTCAGCTACTTTATTGTGCTTTCGATAATGATTACAACCAATAAAATACAATAATGATCCAATAAACATTAGAATTGCACCAGTATTGAAAAAACCTAAATAAAGACCCTTAACAATCCATGCTACAATTTTACAGATAAATCCGAGGATCATCACGGCACCTCCAATTTTTAGGAACAATTTTCCTTTAATAAAACCCGAAAGCATTACAAGAATCATTCCGAAATAAAAAAGTAGTATCGGAATCATCCTTCCAGGTAAGACAACAAAATCCTCCAAATCAGTATAGTCCCATGTACCATTTACAACAAAGATAAACATCTGTATTTGTAAAAAAGCACCGACACTTGTAAATAAAGCACCGATTAATGCCCCAATCTTCACCATTTTAATAACTCTTAACTAATTTTAATAATATCATGTATATTTATCTATTTATATAATTTTTCCAATACGTCGTTTTTCATGTGGTAACATGTTATGGGATACCTGGGTTAATCGAATTTCTCTGATCAATTTGAGTACTTTTTTTTTATTATTATTATTATCATTACAGAAATTTTTATCAATACAGAAATTGAAATATTTATTAAATCAAAGTGTTTTGAAATGGGGTTTTTTTGAACAATGACATCCATGAAGCAAAAGAAAAAAGAAGAACAAGAAAAAAAAGCAATGGAAGAAGCTTTAATGGATATCATGGAAGATATTAACTTAGAAGAGCAAAAAAGCGAATCTGCCTTCATTAAAAAATTAAATTTACTACGAGCAGAATTTAAAACCGAAGAACCATTTACAACAACCGATATTTTACCAAAAGAAGAACCAATTATCTCAATGCGGTCGGTTGCAATAAAATTTGTCGATATCGATTCTTTCTTAGCAAAGGAAAAAATTGAAACTCCTTTTGCAGAGGAATTTTGGGACTTTTATTATGAAAACAAACAAATATCTGATCCAAGGAAATATTTGGGTGGAATTGCTACAATTAGAGAAAAAACTTTAGGGCTTCTTGGGGAAGTTAGTGAATATGTTCTCAATCCAGATTTAATAGATATAAATCACGCATTCAATGAAAAAATGCAATCTGGGAAACTATACTATGTCGGAGATACACATGGTTCAATCGTTGATACCGATAGATGCATTAGATTCTTCGTAAAGCAAATTAAAGAAGCAGAGACAAATAATGAAGAAATCAAAATAATTTTCCTTGGGGATTATGTCGATAGAAATAAGATGGACATCCATAATCTGTTATACATCCTAACATTTGCCACAAAATACTTAAAGTATGTTAGAATTTTACGTGGGAACCACGAAGAAACAACGGTCAATATGCGTTATGGCTTTTGGCATTCAATAAATAAATATCTTCCTAATTTATATTTGTTCAATGATTTTGAATATTTTTTCATGAGACTACCCCTTGTTCACGCAGTACATTATCAATCAGAATCTATGGCTGAACCTCGAGTAATTGTTTCACTTCATGGCGGAATTCCAATTTACGATAAAAGTTTTACTGAAATGCCCGAAATTCCCAATATAATAGAAGGTTTAGATCTTATCGATTCTATACATTCCAATATTGATGAAATGGATGATTTATCCCAGCAAATTTTATGGAATGATCCTGTGGATGATTTACCACCTGAGATGTTGTTTCTTCCAAGTAAAAGGGGGATCGGTTTTAATTTTGGAAAAAAAGTGTTTGATGAGTGGATGAATGTAAATAAAGCAGACAGATTAATCAGGGGTCATGAAGTATTCTTGGAGGGTTTTAGAAATTTTTTTAATGATCGCCTTTTTAGTGTGTTCTCGAGTTCAAAGTATGTATTTAGAAGACTTGAATCAAAGATATTAGAATTTGATTTTTCAAAACCTTGGGAAAAAAATTGGACGTATTTAACTATTCTCAAAGATCTGTAAAAATATTTAAAAGTCCGAATTCTTAATACATGATTGATCTTTAAAAAAAATAAAAAGGGTTTTAAAAATGACTCATTTTCTATGCGTTCGATGTGGAACAATTTTGGTAGGATTTCCCTCAAAACCAATTCCTAGTTTTTGTCCCCGGTGTGGTGGGGTAGAGATTAAGGATATTGGAGAAAAGGGAGATTATACGCCAAAAGAAGTAAGAAAAGAGTACGGAGCTCCATTCAGACAAGATTTATTTTATAGAAATCCTTCAACATAAAAAAATGAAAGTTTTTTTTTCCTTGCAATTTTTACTGCTTTAATGGTCAATAATGATGAAGTTGTAGGGCATTATAGTGGTTCTAAAAAACTCAATACTAGTTCTATTGAGGAAACTCCAATTGATGATGAACGCACTCGAAAATTATGGTTGGAAGAATTAATAGATGATCCAGAATTTATTGATGAAATTCGGAATTATTTAAAAAATTTAATAAAAACCATAGGAGAGGGTCCTTCTAAATCAGATCCTTCTAAAATAACAATGGATCCTTCTAAATTAAACATTCACATGGTTGGCCAATCGCATATAGATCTGGCATGGCTTTGGACTTTTGCTCAAACTCGTAAAAAAGGGATAGTAACCCTTAAAAAAGTTCTTCTTCATATTGAAAAAATCCCTGATTTTCATTTTGCTGTTTCTTCACCTCAATTACTTGCTTGGATTAAAGAGGATAATCCATCCCTATTTAAAAAATTAAAAGAAGCTGTTAAAAAGGGTAATATCGAATTAGTCGGGGGCTCATTTTTAGAATCAGATTGTATGATGCCTGATGGTGAAGCATTTATCCGCCAAAGATTATACGGTATGAGATTTTATAGAGACGAATTCAAGAAACTTCCAAATACGGAATGGTTCTTGGATTCTTTTGGCTATAATGTAGGTTTACCACAAATTTTGTTAAAAAGCGGTGCAAAATTCTTCTGGACCTCAAAGTTAACTTGGAATCTCATAACAGATTTTCCATTTATAAATTTTTTATGGGAAAGCCCTGATGGTTCTCAGATTCTAACACGTAATTTCGGTCAAAATAAAGAAGCCTTTGATAAATGGAGTTCTTTTAAATTCGGGCGGCATCTTTTAAAAAAGGATGCAAAAAAAATCTGGAATTATAAAGAAGGTTATTCTAATTTTAATGAAGCAATTAATCCTGAAAAATATGTAACTGGAGTTGGATTCTTTAACGGTGCAGGTGACGGTGGACATGGTCCGACTCATAAAGAAGTTGCAGAAATGATTAATTACATTAAAATTGGAGAAGAATTGAATCTAAACATTAAATGGTCTACCGTTAACAAATTTTTCACAGAAGTGGAAAAATATAAAAATCAATTGCCTGTAGGGTCCGACGAGTTATATCTTGAAACTCATCGAGGAACTTTCACTACACACGGGGCAGTAAAAAGGCACAATCGGAAATTGGAAACATTAATTAAAGCGACTGAAACATTGTGTTCAATAATCTCTCTATTCGATGATGGTTTTGAGTATCCTTACATTATTATTGAAAAAACATGGAAGAAAATACTACTTAATCAATTTCATGACATCTTGCCGGGAAGTTCAATAATTGAAGTCTATGATGATGTATATGAGATATGGCAAGAGTGTTATCAAGATTTGAATGAATTAATTGAAAAATGTTTAGAAAAAATAAAAACCAACAGCAAAAATAATGTAATATTCTATAATCCGTTACCTTGGGAACGTTCTGAGAGAGTTTTTATCCCAATAAATAAAATTGATTCAAATTTTGAACTGGATAAAAATGGTAAACCGCCTTATGGCCGATTAGAATTAAGTAATGGTGAGTTCACAATTTGTCAACCTGTTCAATCTGAATTCAAGGATGATTTAAATAACCGATCTGCAGGTTGGTGGGCAAATATTTCAATTCTTCCTTATGGCGTTCTTTCAGGGAAATTTAGTTTGATTGAAATTAAAACTTCCAATATATTCGTTTCTTTAGGAAAAAATCCAAGATTAGCAAACAGTTTAGTTCAATTAGAGTTAAATGGTAAATCTGGTGCAATTAAAGAGTTAAAAACAGTAAATTTGAATTATGGAAAGAATCTAATTCATGGAGATGCAAATTTCGTTGTTAAAGGATACGAAGATAAAGGTGGTATTGAATATCCTGCATGGAATCTTACACGAGAATATTGGAAATTTCCGAAAAATTACGAGGAGGATAATGCTAATATCTCAATTTTAGATGAAGGGCCTGTATTTAGTTCGTTAAAAATTAAAAGAACTCTTGGGGGCTCTAAAATAACCCAAATAATTAGATTATTTAGGGATGATCCAATAGTTTATTGTTCTTGGAGTTCTGATTGGCAAAATGAAAATACTTTACTTAAAATTGCATTAGACACAAACACAGCATCTAAAAATGTGGTTGTAGATGAAATGTTTTGTGCATTAAATCAAAGTACATTACCAAAAACTCCTAGTGATAAAGCGAGGTTTGAAAAAATAATGCATCAGTACGCTGATCTAAGCACTTCAGATAAAAGTTGGGGTATTGCACTATTAAATGAGGGAAAATATGCATTTGATTGTAGTGCAGATAGGATTCGATTAACATTACATAGAAGTCCAAAATATCCCAAACCTTCTGCAGAATCTTGGGCAAAAAAGGAGAGATTAGCTCGAAAAAAGGAAACTGGTGATAAGGTACCAAAATTTACTGGATTGGGTCCAATTAGTTGTCAATTTGCTTATTTTCCACATAGGGGCGGGGCTTTAAAAAATTATTATGGAAAACCTTCCGCTATTGTAAAGAAGGCAGCAGAAGAATTTAACAACCCAATAATTGCTAAAAAAATTTCAAGTAATCAAAAAGGATCACTGATTTATGACGAATTAGATATTTTGGTTCAAGATAATGTAGAAATTACTGCACTTAAGCGTAATGAATGGAAAAAATCAAACAGTATCATAATCAGATTTAATGAGTTATGTGGAAAAGATAGTCAAGCAAATGTTTTTCTTTCAAGTAGGCTTGTTGAAAAGATTTCAAAGATTAAACAAGTTGATTTACTTGAAAGAGATCTAAAAAAGCAAGAATTCACCTGGAATCCTTCTGATAATGAATTGAAATTTAAAATTTGTAAGTTTGAAATAATGACTTTCGAATTTATGTTAAAAAATAATTTGTAATATAACTGAGATAATTATTAAAGTTTAAAAAATTTAGATGGATTTTTCTTTTTAATTTTAATTTCATTCTGGATTGCATTTTTTTCCTATAATTTCAATATGTATATATTTTTTATCCATAATTTTAAATATAATACATTAATAATTAGACATGTCTAAATAAAATAATTTATATTAGAAAAATCAAGGTTTATCAAACATGATATTAATCACTGATGTTGGATATGCATTCTTACTTACAATTCTTGCAGGAATGTCTACGGGTATAGGTAGTCTTATTGCTTTTTTCATCAGAAAACCTAAAATGTCTTATTTATCGTTTGCTTTAGGTTTATCTGGAGGAGTTATGTTATACATTTCTTTTATGGAACTTTTACCCAATGGAATAGCAGTAATTGGGGAATTCTGGGGCATCATTATTTTGTTTGGTGGAATGTTGTTTATCGGAATAATGGATTTTCTTTTACCGGAAGTCGAGAATCCTCACCATATTGTTGATTCTGAATGTTTAGAAGAAGAATTTAAGAAATGCGATGATGAAAGTTCTGAACACAAATCAAAATTGATGAAAATGGGGGTTGTAATGGCTTTAGCAATTGGTTTTCATAATTTTCCGGAGGGAATGGCTACATTTGGAACCGCTTTAAGTGATGTTAATCTGGGAATTTTAACTGCCATTGCAATTGCTCTACACAATATTCCTGAAGGTATCTCTGTAT
>JAUWOE010000147.1 GCA_030612265.1 Promethearchaeum sp. | reverse complement strand
CCTCTAGAAAAATAATTAATTAAATCCTCTTCACCAAAGACCATGATTTAATAATTAATATGATTTAAATACAAAAAACTTTTTGGGAAATAGTTTAAATTAATCAAATATGGATGAAAATAATTCTTCATCAGACGATTTCAATGAAAAAGAAGTAAAAAAAAAAGTTCAAGAAATTTCTTCTGTTAAACCAAAGAAAGAATCAAAGAAAGAATCAAAGAAAGAACCAAAGAAAGTATCAAATAAAGAACTAATAGAAGAACTAAAGAAAGAATTGAAGAAAGAATTAAAGGAAGAATTAAAGGAAGAACTAAAGGAAGAACCAAAGGAAGAACTAAAGAAAGAACCAAAGGAAGAATCTAAGGAAGAATCAAAGGAACAAAAATTAGAAAAAAGCGATAGCACAGAAAAAATTGAAACTCCAACATCTAAAGTTGATCTCCCGACACAACCCGTTGAGATAGTTAAACTTACTAAAAGTGGTAGCATTACAATTCCTAAGAAACTTCGAGAAAAATTATCAGAAAATCAAAATTTTGCATGCTGGGAACAAGATTTTAAAATAATTTTTCAACCAATAAAGGAATTTCAAATTCAAGAATTAAATTTAGTAAAAACTAAAATCAGCACTGCCAAAGATTCAGCTACTAAAACTAAACGAAGTAAGAGAAGTAAAAAAATTACGAAAACAACAGGACCTCAACCAGAATTAATAAAATACATCCCATTTCAAATCGATAACCAAGAAAAAATCTTATCAATTTTGGAAAGTACCTTCTATATCTTGACTGAAGACCCACCAAAAATTGATGAAGGAATAGAGCGGATACGTTATGTTATAATCAATTATACAACCGGGATAGCAAGAAATGATGATAGATTAAAAAATACAATTATGTTATTCATTTCTGATATAATTGAAAAAATAACATCTCAAAATTTTAACGATTTAATAAAATTTGCAAAAGAGAGCATAGTATCAAGTATCAAAAGTAAATTTCTACGGGAACAAAGCCTCATTACATTGTTTGTTACTGCAATTCGAGCAAATTCTGGAGATGCAGAAATTATTTTAATGGAAATTTTGCAAGGAATTTTGGAATATTCGGAACCTTACGCAATTTTACAAGGATTTAAGGGATTAGTTCGTTCAATTTCAAAGAGTGAATTGAATATGTCTAATACTTTGAAATTTTTAATTCGGGATGAAATACAAAAATTTATTTTTGGTTATGAACAACCCAAAAAGAAAAAATTTGAAGAAAAAATAGAAGAAAAAATAGAAGAAATATCTGAAGATGAAATCGAAGAATTATCAGATGAAGAACTTAAAGAATTACTTGAAGTAGAAGAAATTGGGTTACCAAAAGAAATAATTGAAGAAGTAGAAGAAGTAGAAGAAAAGAAGATAGAACCACTAAATACAGACCATTCTTTACAACTTATCGAGTTACTCGAAGAAATGCACCTAATTGAAGATGCTTACCGTCTAACTGAAGGTTTATTAAAGAATATTTCTCTTGAAGATATAAAAATCGAAGTAGTACGCCAAACGCTCTCACGATTAAAAAAAACACATATTTGATGATTAAATTTTTTTAATTAGGATTTACTATATAATTACAAATGAGAATTAGGATGTGATATGACAATTGCTAAGACAAGTCTTTATATATTACAATAACGAAATAGTGTTCCAATATTTCTTTGCGAAAGCATTTGATAAAGAAACTCTACTAAATATTGTGTTAAAGAAGAGACTTATAACCTATATCACTAATCCCATCGAAAATAAAATCCTTAATAAACCTATACTTGATTTTCAAACACATTTTGTTTTTTCAAATGGGATTTTCTTTCTATTTGTAACAGATATGGCAGATAGACCTAAATTAATCGCAAAAGAAATAGATAGAGCTTCAAAATTATTCATTAAAAATTTCCCTGATCCAATGAAAATTAAGGAAAGTTCTCCTGAAAAAGAGGAGTTCACCATTTTCATAAAAGAAACTCATTATTATCTCCATCCTAAGATCTCATTAATTGGACCTATTGGAGGGGGTAAATCAACAATTGTTAATATTTTGAATCAAGGAAAATCTCATGGAAAAAAAATTATGGATTTTGCGTTTTATTACAAGGTTCAATTAGGCGATATATTTTTTGATCTCTGGGATTTTATTGCAAGAGATGATTTTTCCCCACTTTGGAATAATTTTACTCGTGGCTCAGATGTTCTTTTTTTTGTAATTGATGGTTCAAACCTAAATGATGAAAAAGTTAAATTTTTCATTAATCTAAAACGAAGAGAAGGAAAATATAGCAATTGGGCGATAATTTTAACCCATTCTGATAATCCCACTTTCTTAAAATCTTCTAGTTTAAAGAAAAAGTATAATCTATTAAAGGATGTGGAAATTTTCGATATAAACCTTATTGATCAAAATGTATTGGGAAATTTGTCAATGATATTTACAAAAACTCTTGGATTAAAAGAAGCACTTCCACCAGAATTTAGAAAAAAACTTATCCAAGCAAATAAATTTGTAGCGGAAGAAAATTTCACAAAAGGAATAGCACTTCTAAGGGAATTGATTGAAATTTGTGAAATGTATCAAGAATTTGCATATCTAGAAGTATTTCAAAATAAAATTAAGGAATTAGAAGGGAAATTACAATTAAAATTAGAAAAGAAAAAATTGGAAGATGAGATGTTTAGAGCTCCGGAAAGAATCCAATTTAAAAATTTTAAAGGAGTTAGTCATTTACCAGGAAAAGAATCAGGGATTCCAAAGATCAAAAAATTAACTATTCCTAACCAAGAACCTGATAAAGGATTGGTTAATTCAGTTTTTTCTGAACTGGATGAAAAAAATCCCTTCTTTAGTGATATGAAACAAACGAAAACCAAGACTATTAGTCCAATTAAAGAAATGCCTGCAGGGGCACCAATTCAAGATTTTGAAATAAAATCTCACAGAATAAAACCTATTAATATTGATAGACTAAGTGAACCCTCTGCTTCTTCTCGTATCAAAATGAAAGAGAAATTTTTAGAAAGTTCTTTGTCAAATATCAAATCTGGTCAAACAAGAGATAAAAAACTTACTTTGGAAAGGTCTCCTTTAGTTAATGAAAGTGTACGCGGTCAATCTAAAGCTGAAATCCGAAAAATTAAGCCTGTGTCAAGTAAAGTAGAAAAAAATCCTTTAGGAAATTTTATATTACAACCTAAAGTGCAAAATACTCCAATTTTAGTTGAAGCTGAAAAACTTGGAGAAGAAATCAGGAATTTAGGTGAATCTCTTTCTAGAACTTTATGCCAGAAATTTGTCGAGCAATTAAAAATTAGATTAAGTAAAACAAATTTAACAGACAATGATTTAAATAAAGCGGCTCATCTTTATGTTTCACAACGAAGGAAAAGAGATAAATCTTCTTAATTGTTGTGAAATGCTTTGGATTATTAAAATAAAAAATTATTTTGCAGAAGATGATATCTTCTGTCTATTTTTTGAATAATATTGTTTCTTTTTTTTCTTCTTATTATTTTTAGTTTTTGGATTTCTTCTGTTCACATCAAATTTAATATTTGAATTTTGACTTGTCTTATAATAACTTCGCGTATTTAGTTTTCGTGAAGAACCTGGTTTAGTTGAGAGTTTTTCTGTAACTATTTTAATAATAACATCCGGCTTACTACTATGTTTCCTAATGTTTTTAGTATTTTTTTTTTTCATATCATATTGGCGACTAGATCTATGAGAACTTCTTGATTTGGTTTTTTGTTTTGGTTTTGGTTTTGTGTATTTTTTTGAGACATTATATTTTCCTGGAACCAATTCCATATTAGCTGGATCGGGTATATCGCGTTTTTTAATATTATATTTCAGTAGCTTTTCAATTTTGTGCATTAAAACACGATTATCAGTTGAAACAATGGAAATAGCTTTACCTTTTGTAACATTCTTATCAACACCTGCTACTCTTGCAGTTCGTCCAATTCGATGGACATAATCTTCTGGGTCTCGGGGCATATCGTAATTGAATACATGTGAAACCTGAGGAAAATCTAACCCTCGAGCAAGAACATTCGTTGCTACTAAACAATTTAATTCTTTTTTACGGAACTTCGAAATTGTTTTTTCACGTTTTGCTTGTGTTAAATCTCCGTTAATAAATCCTACACTAAGACCAAAGTTCAAAACACTCACATCACTTAATTTCCGGCATAATTTTTCAGCATTTCGTTTGGTTTTAGTAAAAATTATAGAAAAATCGGGTTTTTCGTCATTTAAAATCTTAATAAAATTCCAAAATTTGTTATTTTCAATATAATATGCATATTGATCACAATTTTCTACTGTTAAGGAGTCCTTACTCACATCTATTTCATGGACAATATCTTTTTTAGTAAATTTATAGATAACTTGTTTGATGTCATCAAATATAGTGGCCGAGAATAGAAATAAGCGAGGAGAAATATCTCTCATTGCGTCCAATAGTAAAAACTGTATATCAGGGAGAAATCCCATATCTAGCATTCGATCAGCTTCATCTAAAACAACAAAATTTACACTTTTAAACTTAATTTTTCCACGTCTAATTAAATCAAGTAATCGTCCGGGAGTTGCAATTAGAACTTGTCCTCCGCTCTGTATTTGTTCAATTTGAGTACGTATCGAAGCACCACCGTAGACCTCAACAATTTTTATTTTCTTGTATTTCGTAATAGATTGGAAAACAACCGCATTTTGTTTACATAATTCTCGAGTAGGAACAACAACAATTGCTTGAATATTTCGATTTTCGGGATTAATTTTCTCGATTATTGGAATAGCAAAAGCGAGTGTTTTTCCTGAACCAGTTTTGGCTTGACCAATAACATGGGATTTTTGCATTGAAAGCCCGTGAGGAATACTTTTCTCTTGAATTTCGGTAGGAGACACTATCTGATTCTCTTCCAAGGCTAGAATAATTTGAGGATTTATATCCATTTCTGTAAATAACATTAATTTATAACCTGCTAAAAGAAGTAAAAAAGCATTTTTCTGATGTTTCTTATTCTTCAACTAAATTTGTTAATTAAACATTGAATAATTAGTTTATCATTATCATCATGATAGACAATTTTTAATTTGTATTTTTTATCCAATTTTTATATTTCAACCTTCTAGGTAATAGTTTACAATTATTTTTGCAAATATTGATAAACAAAATCATTTCTTTTTACTGGAGAATCTACTTCTACACTAATTAATATTGAAGTCCCAGATTTTAGTTTCGGTGTCTGAGTCACTGCTTTGGTTTTTATTTGAATAGATTTTATTTTTTGCTTTAAATAAGTACCCATTTTACTCCCTTCAATAATAATCTCATCCCCAATTCGTAATTGGCCTTGATTTAGGTTAATTTTTGCAGCTTTCACATTCCGATAATAAGTTATCACCTTTCCAACTTGAATTTTTCGATAATTTGAAAGGTTTCCAGATTTTTCTCGTGAAATTTCGTTAACACTAGGGCGATTGAAATAAAATCCTGTTGAAAATCCCCTATTGTAAACACTCTTTAGTTTTTCCCACCATACCCTTACTGTGGCATTATTATACGTATTATCATAATAACTATCAATTGCTTCACGGTAACATTGACCTACGGTTTCAATATAGTGCGGATCTCTCATTCGTCCTTCTATTTTTAAAGAAGATATGTTTGCTTTAATCATTTCTGGGATATGTTCAATCATGCATAAGTCTTTCGAGTTTAAGAAAAATCCATCTTCATATTCCAATTCAGTTCCATTTGAATGAGTAAGTGTCCATTTGTTTCTACAAGGCTGGAGACATTTGCCACGATTTGCAGAATATTGAGTATCTTTATGAACTTCTGCTGATAAATAACACCGTCCCGAAATCGCTGTACACATAGCTCCGTGAACGAATGTTTCAATTTGAGTTTTTGATAATTTTCCAATTATATTTTTGATTTGATCTAATGATAGTTCCCTTGCTAAAATTATGCGTTCTGCTCCTAAACGTTCAAAAAATTGAGCAGCTTTTGAATTTGACACACTTGCTTGAGTAGATATGTGAAATGGTAAATTAATATCTCTAGCAATTTCGATTCCTGCTAAATCATGAACAATTACTGCATCAATTCCGGCATCTTTGGCTAAATTTAATTGGTTTTCCAAAAATTCTAACTCATTTTCATAAATAATTACATTTGATGTGATGTATGCTTTCAAATTGAAAGAATGGCAGAGATCAACAATTTCTGGAAGATTTGATATTGAAAAATTGTCAGCATGTATTCTCATATTCAAAGCTTCAGTTCCAAAATAAACTGCATTTGCATAATTTTTCACTGCAATTATTGATTTTTTATTTTGAGCGGGAAGTAAAAGTTCGACCATCAAGAATAATAAGGAAAAACACAAGAAAAAATGTTATGTTTATAAGTTTTTTTGAGATTTCTAAAAAAGTAAGTAAATATTATTAAAAATTTTTATGCACATAAGTTGAATATATGTACATGAGCAATGAACATACATTATTAGATTCCAAATCCTTCCTATCGGAAATTGGATTAATGAGTGTTATGTATCTTTTCTTCTTTCAGCTATTTACAGAGTTATTAGAAGCAATTTACATGACGGATCTCTTAAACACTGCAATGGATTTATATGCTGCAGGGATTCTCTTCCTTCTTTTCTCTATTGGTTTATTAAAGATCAATGTGAGGAGAAAATTCCTAAAAAAATATATTAAAAAAGAGAATTCTCAATTGAGAAAGTTTGGTGAATTCTTTTATGGCAAAAATTTTGAGGGGGAAGATGTATATCGAAGATTTATGGTAATATTTGGTATAATCGCAATTATTTGTCGTAGTTTCTCATCTTTGGTAGATACAAAACCACGAATTATCATTGCAGGCATCGGAGTGGGAATGTTTATGTTATTTTTCCCCTTAGTTTTTATCCGAAAACACAAGAAAGTTAATGAACAGGCCGGAATTGCACAAGGGCTTGGACTAGCGATTGCCATCCTCCTTTCTATACTATTCCGAACTTTGAATTCTTCAATTGATATTTCCACCTATAAAATGTTTAATGCGATTAGTTGGATATTAGGTGCATTTGCAATCTGGTTATTATTAAGAAGTGACCTATATCATATATCACAACCGAATTCTAATTCAAATACAGATCAAGAGAATAATAGTCCCACTTCTGAAGAAAATCCCAAGAATAAACCTAAATTTGGAAAAGTATTGGGATTAAGCTTTGGATTATTTAATATAATTATCTTGCTCTTCTCAGCTTTTCAGAGCCCGACAGTTATTTCACGTTGGACCGAAGGAAATTACATTGCAATTATTACTATTCTTGCTCTGATGTTCAGTGGAGTTATTCTGGTGATAATAAATAAACCTCAACTCTTCAATCAAATAAAACAATGGATACTTTGGTTATGGAATGGCTTATTTGTATTATCATTAGTCTTGACTATACTTGCGCATACCATTGTGTTCCCCGCAACCCCAACTTCTGACCCCATAATTATTGGAGCACCGATGTGGTATCAGCAAATCCCTCTCTATTTCATGTTAATCTTAAGTCCGATCATTTTTATTGATTATATACTATTATCTCGAGAACTAATAAAAATTAAACCAAAAATTCCGCAAATTGCAGGAAGTTTTTCCCTTTGTGGTTTTTATTTCATCATTCTAATTTTTATAATGATTTTCACGAATATTTGGGGATATGTTGATCCAGTGAGTGGATATTTTCGTAACCTCTTTTGGCTTCCTTATTTATTTTTAGGATTAGGGATTCTTTTGGGATTATTATTGGTTAAGAAGAAATCTTATACCATAAAAATTAAATTAGCAGAAGTAAAGAAAAGGATAATGGTATCTGGGGTGATTGGGATTCTTTTCTTCGGTATTTTCATTGGAGGTCTAGTCATCAACGCTTCACCAACTGAACCGAACCAAGGAGTCACAGAAATTACTTTAATGACCTATAATATTCAACAAGGTGTAAACGAAACTGGTAGTAAAAACTATGATCAACAACTAGAAGTGATTTTAAATGCAAATCCAGATATTATCGCTTTTCAAGAATCAGATTGTGCTCGTGTTGGATTGGGTAACTCTGATATGATTCGTTATTTTGCTGATAAACTCGATTATTATTCGTATTGGGGACCGAAAACTATCGCGGGAACATTTGGTGCAGCAATTCTTTCTCGTTATCCCATCATTTCTTCTCAATCTATCTTTTCCTATAGTAATGTAGACGAAATAGGGACTTCATATGTGCAAATACAGGTGGGAGACAGAGTGTTTAATGTATTTAACAATCATCCTGCTGGTTCGGATGAAGCAAAATTAGCTCATATTGAAGCTGTTATGAACATTATAGTTAGTGAAAGTTTAGATAATGTGGTATCAATGGGAGATTTTAATTCCCGAGAAAATTCCACTTTTTATAATGCATCGGTATCAGTATTGCAAGATACATGGTTAAGTGTATATCCAACAGGCATTGATGACTCTGGATTAAATATGACAAGAAGAATTGATCATATTTTTGTTTCTCAAGAATTTTCCGTGGAGAGCGCGATTTATATTCCCAATCCAGAATCCCAAACTGATCATCCTGTGTATTGGGTTACGATCTCATGGTAAACAATAGAAATTTTTTCTTTTTTCCTAACCTTCAATTCCTTTCTCCGTTTGTTTTTGAAAATAATGTTGGAAAAATTCTTAGAAAAATGGCATTCAACATTTTTATTATTAGTTTTTATTCTCCTTATCAAGACTACTGAATTTATTGCGTCTCAGCAAATAACAGAATTTGTAAATATGGTATTCTCTGACACATAAAAAAATTTCATTACAGAAAGGATTTCAATTCTTAATTATGTAAAAAAATATATATATCCGCTTTACCATATTCGTATAGAAAATAATTTTCTTTTCAATAAATATAAATATAATTTCAATTATTTAAAAAATTAAGGATGATAATAATGAAAACAATAAAATATTTACTTCTTTTCATCATAACAATCGGAATTTTTGCGGCAGATACCAATCTTAATAATACCTCACCAGGTCTTAATTTTATACCGGTTTCCGACCCAAATAGTTCTTCCGATCAATTTGATGAATATGCAAATGTGTATATTAACAACGATGGTTATACTTATTCTTCTTATGAAATAAGAGGATCTTCTATTCAACTTTCTGGAGTACAATTGGATGATATTCAAGATTTATTTCCAGAGCAATTTCAACGCTTTT
>JAUWOE010000234.1 GCA_030612265.1 Promethearchaeum sp. | reverse complement strand
TTATTAAAGGAACAATGCATCTTTGGAAAGGGGGAGGGGGATTAAACCGAGCATTGTCATGGATTAAAGAATATTATAATGAGCATGGAAAATTACCTGATAAAAATTCGGCTTATTATTATTATACGATTCAAGAAATTGCTTCTCATAAATTTTGGAAAGAATACGGAATTAATAATTGGGATGATTTAACATCAAAAGCTTGCGGAATAACAGATTCAAAGAAAAAAAAAGGGCGTTGGACGGGAAAAGAAGGACTAAAGAAAGCCAAAGAAGAATTAAAATCATATTTCAATGTTAATCAAAAGCTACCTGTGGCATCGAAATTTTCCTCAATAAATCACGCAATCGGAAAAGGGTATTGGAAAGAGCAAAATATTAATTCGTGGAATGATTTGCTCAGAGATCTTTTCGGAAGAGTCAATGGGGTTAATGAAATTTGGATGGGGCAAAAAGGTCTAAAAAAAGCCAGAAAAGAATTAAAATCATATTTCAATACCCACCAAAAACTCCCAATATCACCAATGTTTTCAACTATAAATTGGGCAGCTAGAAAAGGGTATTGGAAAGAACAAAATATTGAATCTTGGAATGATTTACTCAGAGATACCTTTGGAAAAGTTAATAAATCTTATGTAACTTGGAAAGGCAATTTAGGTTTAAATCGTGCAAAAAAAATTTTAATTAAGTATAAAATTAAGCATAAGAAATTTCTGGAAGAACCCATCGGTAACCGATTTATGGATATTAAAAGAGCATTAAGTAAGAAATATTGGATACATTTAGGAATTTTTACATGGAAAGATTTGATTCAAAGTATTTTCAATGAAACTCAAAGCGAATATTATATTTGTCAATATTTTGAATGATTTTTTCTGATTTATTTATTTATTTTTCTATTTTTCTATTTTTCTTTTTTTGTTCTTTAGTTTCATTTTCTCTCCTTTTTTTTTTGATAATCTCTGTCTTTTTTCAGTCTTGCTTCTCTTTACTTTGTAGTTTCTTCTCTTTTTCTCTTATTACCTTTAGAGGGATTTTTTTTTTTGAGATGGTTCGTGATTTATTCGGAATTATTGCATGAAACGGTCTGATTTCCTATGTTTTTCTTGAGAATCGCTGATTTCTTTTAGTTATATATGTCATGAGGAAACTGGTTCATTGTAAATCTTTTGAAAAAAACTCAGCAAATTGAAATATTTTAAAATCACAATAATGTATGCACAATTCGATATTAAATATAACTACGCTGTCAAACCTACATGGCGTTAGAAACCAAGTTAAGAATACAAAACAAAACCCATAGAAAATCACTCCCTAAAATGTGCAACTCGGTGGATGAATTCTATGCTCTATACGACGAAGACGGGTTCATGATCGGCGATCAAGATCGACATCGGGATTATCATGTAAGCATCGTCGAACCCAGAACATTGGAACATGCTAAAATTATCGTTTCAATGTATGAACAGATTTATCAGGGAACTTACCCATACCGTGAAATGCTGGATCCAGATTATGTAAGAAATTTATTTAATGATCCTAATTATTATTGGGGCATATTTAGGATAGACGAAGGTTCTCCCGAAGCGGGAACGGATGTGGGATGTTTTACCATAGTCAATGACTTTGAAACCAGGACTTCCTATTTTAGGGGTCTCAACGTTCTTCCACAATTCCATAAAAAAGTGGGTGTTAGGGAGCTTGCAACATCCATGTGTGTTCACTTCTTACATACAACCATCGGAAAAATTGACAAATGGTATATAGAAGCGCGTACCGCCCATAATGCAGTTCAGTTTATTTCAAGGTTAGCAGGATGTAAAACCCAGGCACTATTTCTAAACAAAGATTATTTCATGGGGCGTAAAGAAAGTGATTGTTTGCAGGTGGCTTACTGGGATCATGCTCTTGAAAACACCCGAGTAATTCCCGAATTTATCCTGCCAGAAATTTTGCCATTTTATTATCGCGCCCAACAAATGCACAGTCTTCCTCATGCAAAACGTTTAGAAATGAATCCAATGGAATTAGATTTGAATTACCATGAAACTTTTAGGATCCTAACAAATGCCAAATTGTCGGCCATTAGAGATAAATACGGGTATGTTTCAATTTCTATTGAAGATTCCGAAACGGGGAGTTATCTAACAGCACTTCACACCGAATCGGTTAAAAACATCGAAAAAATCAAATATCAATGCTCGGATGTATCGGTTTTAGCAGGATTTTATTTGTTATTAAAAAATTATGCAATAAGTCAAAATGTCGAATATGTCGAATGGCAGATTCCCGTTTCGGATGCAATGCCGTGTAAATTTCTATTGGGGCAAGATTTCAAAATTTTCGGCTACGTTCCAGCTTGGATCCCCAGTAATAATCACGTTAGGATGTTTGAGGATGCTGTTGTTTTAACCTGGACATCCGGGGAATTAAAAACCGAGAATATCAAACTGCTCCCCGAAGGTTTTGAACTTTTGGATTTAATCAACATGAACAACGATATTTCGCAGGAACCTTTGATATTACCTGAAATTGAAAGGATAATTACCCCAACACGGATTGAAATTGTCTGATTTTTTTTAACTATCTTAAATAATTCTATGGATAAAATAATTAGCCTAATTGGAGATAAAAAAATAGTTTGTTGAGAAAAATGACGCTCCCCTCCCCCTTGTTGTAAACTTGAAAATATCTTGAGATAGTGAACTTCTTGTTCGGACTCTATGTTTTGGAAGCTTACTGTCTGTTGTAAGCGGCAGACAAAACGGTTCGATGGGAGGAATTTGTTGCCCGATTTGTTCTTCCATACTTTTCATAGATCTATATTCATTTATAACTAAGGGAATCCCATGAAATTCGACAATTTCTTCTTCTTGAGGGATTTCGGGCAGAGTTTCTGTTATTACCATGAATAAATCACTGAAAAAGGAATCGAAATCATCTTTATAATATTTTACTCCTCGTTTGGGGCGTAAACTTATCCGTACGTCATTAATATCTTGAAAAATTGGCACAATTCTTTTACCTAAGTATACAGCCATATCCGTCTCTTGTTGTACAGGTCCTGAGTCATTCGATGCTTCTGTGCAGACAATTAAAATTTTATCACTCACGGTAATCGATTCTTCCATATATTTGACGATTGATTTTTGGGCGGTGGAATCTCTATCCCAATAAAACACCCGTTCAATCTTTTCCGAGTTTTCTAAGCGAGTCGCCATTTCGGGGATACGAAAAGGTTTCAAATCCGAGCTTGCATAGCTGATAAAAACCTTCATACCTAAATGTTGCCTATTTCACGAATTAAATCATTGCATTTTTGTGCTGTAAATATCAATGATGTTTCAAATTCAATTCATTCAGAAATTTGTAGATATTGAATCCATTCGGATTAAATCTCCTATAAAACGATGAGCATGATACTCCAAACTACCTTTAAATAACTAAATTTAAAAAGAGGAATTTCTGATTGTTAGTGATTAAAGAAAAATGATTTAAAACAATAGTTCTACTTCTAAAACATTTTACCTAAGGTGAAGCTAAATTCTTATTAGTAAATTAAACGGAAATCTCGTAAAAGCAAGTTATGAATTATCATATAAAGAAAAATATCTATGTCCCTACGAATATTGCTCTTCTCCAGAATGTAGATTAAAAAAAGGTAAGATAAAAATCCCTCATTTTGCACATATAAAGAAAAGTGGTTGTGAAAAATTATCAGAACCTGAATCCAATGCTCATATTGCGATGAAAAATTGTCTCCAATCTTTTTTAGGGATACCAAATGAAATGATGGAATATGGGAAAATCAAAGGAGTGCGACCTGATTTACTATGGCAAAATAAGTATGCAATAGAAGTACAACATTCTAAAATTCCAATTGAGGAAATTCTTAACAGAAATCAAATACATTATGATAATAATCTTATTCCTGTATGGGTGTTTCATCAGCAAGAATTTCAAGATGAAAATTATTATAAGAAAGGAAATTTTGGGATTTATAATAATAATGATGATTGTGATACCTTCCGTCTAAAAAAAAGTGAACAGTTAATATCTGAGACTTATAATGGATTATTTCTTCTTAGTTTTAGTACAGATTATATGTCTCTCGAAAAAGATCCAGATTATGATGAAAATTCACTTCTATCTTTGAAAAAAGATACAGGACCAACTTTTAGATTTTCTAAATTAAGTAAAGATGAAAATAATGTAATTCTGTATGATATTGAAAAAGAAACTATTATTTATTCATCAGAAGTTTTTCAAAAATTAGTGGACCTTCATGTACCTAAGGAATTTGAAATTTATAATCAAGTTTGGGAGGATATCCAAGATTTTTTTTTGCAAAGAAAATCAGCAAAAGAGAGTGAAATAAGAAGAAAAATCGAACAAGAAAAGATTAAAAATTCTAAAAATAATCAGAGATTTAATTACACCTCTAATTTTAATTCGTGGAAATCAGATTCTGTTAATCCAATAATTCAGGAAAAAAAGAAAATTCCAAATGCTATATTTAATTTGGATGATATTCCATCAATAACGAGATTAAGAGTTCCCAAAGAAATTAAATGTCCAAAGTGTAATTCCCGTAATGCTGATTTCAATTCGCTAACAAAAACAATTTTTTGCTTTAATTGTGGTTTTAATGAATTTCAAGATAACTATATAAAAAAATCACCTGTAACACAATCAGAGAATGATTCTTAAAAATACCCTTAATCATTTTTCCTCTAGTATCTAAATTCGTCTTTTGATCCAATCAAAAATTTTAATCATTGCTTCTACATCTGCCATATTATACAGAATTAAATCTTCTAAAATCGGATCACAAAAATCGCAATTTTTTTTTTGTTTCAAAGTATGAGAAATTATATTCCCCCAATAGACACCCTCAGTAAATTTTGTTTTAATTCTTTCAATTCTCAAATAGTCCTCAACATCTTTCAATGCATAATTAGGGAGATCAATTATCTGTTTTACCAATTCTTTTAAATCTAAGATTTTTCGGCTTAAATTATAATGAGATAAAATTTTATTGTCATAATCAGACCATGCATATATTGTCTTTTTTGGAAATTTCCTTAAGTATTTTTTAAAATCTTGAATCATTATTCGGACGGATTTATATTTTCGAATATCCCAAGATTGTTGTTCTTGAGTATCATAATGAATAATGCAAATCGAGGCAATAAATGGATCCTTTAGATATGTTCCACTAAATTTATCATATTCCATAGTAGTGAAACTCTCGGTTTCAATATCTAAAAAAATGGATTTGGTGATAAACTTTGAAATCAAATCAGGATTAGTGATTGGAAATACAAATTCTTCATTTTTTGTTTTAGCTTTAATATATTTAATATATAATTCTAAATTGGTTGAAGTTTTTGAATTTTTAATTTTTGATTTAAGCAATTCTAATTCTTCTTGGGAGGGGATTAATGAACTATAAAAATAGCTAATTTTTTTGGGACCTATTCCGTTTACTTTTTTCCAATCAATCCCATAATGTAACATATCAATATCGGTAATTTCATCTTTATTTAATGTAATCAAAGCATAATTGTCAACAATCGGGGGTTCCGAAGAATCTTGGTTAGATATATTCAGAATAGGAGTATTATATAATAAATGTGTTTGTCCTGCCCAAAAATGACTATGACCGCAAATAACCACTTTAATATTCGGAAATTCTTCAATTATTTTTCGTATTGATTTACTTCCGATATGTCTTCCAACATTATCACTATATCGTATTGATAAATCTAAACATCCTTGAGGAGGAGCATGAGTTAATAAAATAATGTTTTTCCCACTTGCTTCTATTAATTGTTGTTTCAAATCCTGAAAAGCTATCTCTTCTTGATAAATATTGTTCCCAATTTGGTTTTCATCTTCAATGAGATGGGGAGATCCGCTTTGAC
>JAUWOE010000116.1 GCA_030612265.1 Promethearchaeum sp. | reverse complement strand
AAGCGAAGCATCTCATTAATGCAATCCGGGGATCAAAAACTCGAAAACGATATGACCACATAAAAAAAAATTCATTACCAAATCCAGTTAAAAAAAATAAAGGATTGGTTCTATTGATAAGACCTTTTCTAGCATTTTTAGGAAATTTGGGGGCTTTGTGGTATTTGTCGAGTGAGATTAATAACGAAATTTTAGTATATTGTTTGGTTTTTCTTTCGATTCTATCTTGCATAATTTTAGGATTGAATTTTTGGTGGAGCCATTTCTTTGATTTTAATGGATTTAATTTCGGAATGGTTGATCTATTTCCTTCGGGCGAATTTCTCTACCACAAACGATCAAAGAGCCTCCATTTCTACGATTATTTTAGGAAGAAAATATATTCAAACATTTATTACAACTTAACCAATTTTAGCAAGAGTTTTAGATTCAATCAGGTAAAATTTTACAGATCACTCTTGCATCATGTTGTTTCGGGAAATTTCTCGGTTTCGGTTCAGTTTCACGCGCGAAGAATAAGTTCAATGGATCGTTTTAAAAATGCACTCTGGGGAGAATTTTGGAAGTTGTGGTCGGAACGCCCAAATTTAAGACCTCCGCTTGAAAGGAAGCACTGTGGGTACTATATCTTCCAACCTATTATTTCCGTTGGTATAGTTAGGGATCAAAACATAACTCAAGTTTCGGATAGTGATTTGGTGGAAAATGTTAAAACCCTCCAAAATACCTTTCTACCCCTTCTAAATATCGGATTTCCTAACTGTGGAATAATCACAATAAAACCCAATATTATTTACCAATATTTAACCAAATCTCGCTTATACTCTACCTTTAATTCCCTATCCTATCTTCACTTTACAACAGGTACATCCTTAATTCCATTTATAGCCATCCCTGAAGAGATCCACAGATATTTGCCGATCAATTACGCAGGAGAATTTTCCACACCATTGCTCCAAGATGAAATAATATTCGGACATGCGTTTAATCCCGAAAATAACTCAATCGAGACCAATGGTGGCATTTCTTTTAATGAACTCAAAGAGAATTTAATATTCTTAGGTGAATCTTATGAGAACGTTCAAAAAGGTCTGACCAGAGTAGTAGCGGAATTATTAACCCACCGATTTCCCTGCATTATTTTAGATTGGGATGGCACTTGGAAACATCTGGTGGGACAGCTCGAATTTCATAACTCATTAAATAAAATAAATTATGTTAGTGCAGGGGATAATTTCGGAATAAAACTTTTTGACTTACCATACAAACGAAGGGGGCCCTTATTCATCTCCTACATTTCTTCCATCATTGATGTATTCGGGCGTGTATTCCATTATGGTGACGACCAATTGGCTTTACTTAAATCGGCTTGGTTGGAAGCAGAAAATGAAGATACTTCAATTAACTCTGTATGCGGAAAAATATCTGATGATGGAGATGGTATTAAACCACTTTATAGAAATAGAAATCCCGTTATTGCAGATTTAAATTTGCTTCAAAAGGATTATCTCGCTAAAACATTTGATGTAGGGGTTGAAAACTGGATTTCTCTGGATTTAATTTTGGACAATTCATCGACTCTGATAATCAACCTAGAATCTATGAAGGATAATAACATGAAAAATCTGTTTATCCAGTCTTTTCTTGCACAATATCAATACATATTTGAAATGGATCTGAATAAAGATAACCAGAAAAATTCGAGAACTATTGTTATTCCCGCCCTTGATATACTTTTTAATGATAGAATAGAAACAAGGCAAAATACCCAAATAGCCTCTATACTCTCAAATCTTATCAAACAACAGCATATCTTGATCGGTTCGGGAACTAATATCGTGGGAATTCATCACGTGGTTTTTAATCTCTTCAAAAATAGGTTTATATTCAAAAGTCAATTGGAACTTAATTTAAAAATTCTGGAAGGATACCTTAATTTCGATGAGAATTTTACTAACATTCAACACTTAGGGGGATCATCAAGGAAAATTTCCTACCAAGCATTCTATCTTTCTACAATCGATCCAGATAAGTGCATAATTTTAAGACCGTCGTATAACACTCCCTACGTATTCCAATTCGATTATACTAATTATTTCGAGTCTGATGAAATGAATAAGATTAGCGGTTCTAAGATAAGAAATTTTGAGTTAACTCCCGAACAAGTTATTAGCGAAGGGAATTTAAATAATTTCGATACGATGATTGGAGCCGATTTTCAAAAAAAAGAAATAACCGAGAGTCTTTATCTGTTTCTTAAAAACAGCGCAGAAAAACTTAACCACCTTGATTATTTAACCAAAGATCAGATTAAAACCCATCTTAACGAATTGTTTTCTCAAGCGAATCTAACATATATGCCTCCGTATATAGATGATACATTTTCTAAACTCGAGAATTTGGGATATATTACGAAAAAAACCACAGTGGGGGGAAAAACTCTCGAAATTAAAGGGTATGAGATAACCGATAAAGCGAGATCGAATATTAACGACTATGAATTAATAAAAAAAATTGGTGATTTTGAAGATATAGCCCAAGATGTACCTACTGTGGGTGATGAAGAAATTTTAGTATCCGATGAAAAAATTATTCTCCCTGCAATAATTCATCCAAAAAAAATTGCTCGAGAAGAAACCAAAATAAATGATAAGGAATGGATGGATGACTTTGAGCTAGAACTTAGTGAAATAATTGTCCCATGTAGGATGAAATATGAAAAAGGGAATTACAAAAAAGCCTATAACCACCTTAAATCGGGTTGGGAAAGGGCGATGGAAAAAATCGAAAATTATCCCCAATCAAACGGGCTAATCGAAAAATTTAGAGAAAGATACCAATGGATTAAAGAAACAAATTTCAATAATGAAGATGAATTACTCAAATTGATTAATCGAATTGAGTATTTTGTAATTAGTATGTAATTTTTTTTATTAAATTCAAAATTTTGAGAACCAGAAAACCTAAGAAAAATTTTTATTATGAAAAAGAAATTAATTATTGAATAAGATGAAAATAATCAGAAAAACTACTAAGATCATTTCATTACTCGCTATAACATATTTATTATTACTTTCCTTTGTACCTTTTGGTGTTTGTTCAAGTAATGTATCTGAGACTCGAGTCATTCCTGCAGGATATTATTTAGCTTATCCATTTACTATGGAAGAAGATGATAAATTGGATGTTAGTTTTGAGGTGATTTCGGGAGGAAATCTGGATATAAATCTTTGGGTTGTAGATTCTGCCAATTATCTTAGATATGCAGATGGAGACTCATTTTATTATGAATTTGGATTAGAAAGATATGTAAATTACGATTTTCAATTTAAAACCGAAGAAAGCGATACTTATTACGTTATATTTTCAAATACATTTTCTTTATTAACTTCAAAAACCGTTGAAATTGATATAATATACACTCCAGCACCTGTTTTTAATATTCTCCTCCTATTTATTTTGATTTTCGGGATAGCTTCAATCGGGATTATAATTTTTGTGTTAATAATCGTCAAAGCATTCAAAACAAAACCTAAAAGAATAACTGAAAAAAAAATAATGGAAAAATCCAATCAAGATTTAAAATTACCTAGAAAACAGTTTTGTTCGAATTGTGGTGAACAATTTTTAGAAGATAAAACAGAATATTGCCCATATTGTGGAAAAAAAAAAAAATTATAATCTTTTATTTTTATTATTTTAGATTATCAAAGAGCATAATCTTATTCTGTCTAACAAATTCAATACTGCACCCTTCTACTTCTTCAATCGGTCCCACAACACCCTTCGGATTTCCCGTTTTTGTATATATTACTGAAGATTCTTTAATCCCGTTAATTACATCCCAAACACTTTCAAAATTTTTACTTAAGTTAACCGCAGTTTTAGGTCCTGAAAGCATTAAACCTTCCAAAAAAAATCGCTGTGCATTAAGAAGAACAGAAAATTTGGGTTTAATTCGCGCTAAAGATGGTGGATTATCAACAATCTGAACCCTTTTTGCAATACTTCTTAAACATAGTGCAGTATCCAAAAGTGATCGGGTGGGTAATACTCCAAAACCTTCATCCAAAAAAAGTTTCATAAAAGTTCCCCTAATTGCCAGAACAGTCTTGGGATCCTTACCATCCAGACATTTCGGATAACCCTGCAATATAATTATCGGGGATTCGTAAGACTGGGAAAAACTCAAGATGAAATTCTTAAACTCCCCAAAATCCGTAATTTCGTTAGGAAGTGAATTTTTCATGATAAGCAATACAGCAACATCTTCAGAAATTTCAATTAGTCCCATTTTTTTCCTTAATGCAGGTAAATCAATGGCATCCCCAACTTTTTCGCTGAAAACTATTTTAATTTCTTGCTGTTTTGCGTATCTAATAACGCCCTCCATGAAAATAGGATAATCAGGATGAATAAAGATTTTGGGAATTTTTTTATAATTTTGACTCACTGTTCATCCTCTGGGTTTTCGATATCTATCATCATCGCGTTATTTTCAATCATGGATTGCGCGAATTCCTCCGCTGCGGTTTCGTCATCGTAGGGTAAGAGAGTAAAAAGTTCGGATCGCTCCATTTCTCTGATTCTTTTTCTTTCCTTTCTCGTTGGAAATAGGCTATTAACTCTTCCCGCGCTACTCTTATAAAATCCAATAGGTTTGTTATTCGAATACCCAAATATCTTTTCAGATAAATATTTCAAAACCATAAAAGTGAGTTCCAATAACCCTTCTAATACCACCAATACCAAAAATTCAAAGAGATACGGGTAAATAGGAGCAAATTGGTAAAAGAAATCGAAATAAAGATTATAGATCAAAAATGCAATTAACAAGAATATTACCTGCTTTACAAATATCCAGGGTTTTGCCATGATGGAAATCCAAATATTTCTCATATCGGGACCCGATGGGGTGCATGTAAACAAAATAATGATGATAAACACCACTGAAATGATTTTAAAACCCAATAAAGTATTGTTTACAAACATATTATAGAATTCCATTATGGCAACGGTTCCTATCCAAAGCGGTGCCATCGATGATAATAGAAACTTTAAAAAATTAACCCTTCTATAAAAATTATCATCTTGATAAAAATCAATTGCCCCACCGCCTTCTCTGGTATGGAATTCTATATCTGAAAATTTTACAGGAACCAAAAGAATCTTGAGAATAATAAAATGGCTTAATTCGTGAATAATTACCCCCGTTCTCCAAAAAACCCTCACTATAGGAGATAAAAATCTAATTCTATATGCTAAAAAAAACAGTATTCTCTCGGTTAATCTACCAAGCAGTAATATCCATAACATATTAATAAAAAATCCCATTTATTTAACCTCCTCTGCTTTTTTCCCATTTTTCTTATCGGAAACTTCACTATCGATTCTTTTCTTTATTTTTTTTATCTGTGCCCTAAAAACGTGTTTATATTTACCAAAAACCGCAGTTAAGGCTAAAATCGATCCAAATACAAAAAATAAAGTCCACCAATTACTCTGGATAAAAAAACCAGCACCCGCCAACCATTCGTCCATTTTAGTTGATAGAGTTTTATTATAAATTTCAGGTTCGGTATCATTATTAATCGGATTGGGAATGGTTACGTTTTCGGGTGGTTCAACGCCATCGGTTCCGTTTCCTATATCTCCCGCTTCCCATACCATGAAAGCGAAATTTAGGTCAAACGGGATAATTCCTTCTAATATGATCAAAATGGTTAAATTTCCCGTGCAATGCGCCCCAAATCTTTCTATGAATGTTTGGTTATTGAAATCGCGTTCCAAATCAAAAAATTCATCGTTCTCAACATTTCCATAAAGTGCATAGTCAAGGGTAGGAATTTCTCGATAATAATAATAAATCGTTCCGTTTAGTGATATTAACATTTCTACATTAGGATTTTCGTAATTGTTTTCTTCTTTATCCCCTTGGCTTATGGGATTTACGCGAAAAAAATTAAATTTATATTCCGTGTCATCTCGCACAGGATACGAATATATTTTACTACTTCTCAAAGAAGAATACTGGTTGATATCGCAGAAAAATTCGCTTTCGTTTAAGCCTTCAAGTGTAAAATGATCGTAGTATGTTTCCAGTGGCAGATATTCTTCGATGTAGACGTGGATGTTGGTATTTTGGGATGTATTCACAACTATGCTAATTAAATGATCTCCCAATTCAGCAGAACCGTATTCAAAGTAAATTTTGGTAATGTCATTTTCAATGGTATCTTCGTAATCAAAGAAATGATAGTTGCGACCTGCGGGAGTTTGGCAAAAAGCATCCATCATAAACGTGTCAGAGTAGGGAACGTAGGATTCAAATGAGAAGTAGTAGATCCAATTTTTTTGGAATGAAAGATTTAGTGAAAGCGTTGATTGGCCGTCGGGGAATAGTTCAACCGAATCGTAAAGGATAGTGGGGGATGGGATTAGGTCGGTTAAGTCAATATCATCTGAAGATTGGATTGATCCCGTATATAGTATTGAGTTTGTAATGGTTAAGAGAAGAAAATTTGCTATGATTATAGATGTTATAATTTTTTTTCTAGATGGGATATGCATGAAATAATGATTGGTTGTGTGTTTATAATAACAAAATTCGGATCCCTAATTTATGCAATTTTGCCAAATTATCTTAACAAAAATATTCTTAAAAAATCGAATTATATTGGATTATTATTTAAATCCCACACCTGCAAGATCATCTGCCATATTCAAAAAAAAACTGTATTCTTCCACCAAATCCAAATATTTATCCCTAAAAACATTCTCGGGAATTAGATGAAGACTGTAAAATATTAACACAGCATTTAAAATCTCTATTTGTACTTCTGTCGGAAGGTCTTGAAACCGGTATATTTTTGAATCATCGAATAAATATTCCGTGAATTTTCCTTTTTCAACTTCGATTGACAATTTTTTAATCATGGGTTAGGAAGCTTCCATTTTGCTATTTTTTATCTCTGTGACTATATAATAAACAAATTCCTAAAAAAATTAGTTGATCTAAATCTAAAAAATAAAAAAAAAATTTGCTTATTATATATTCCTAACAAATTTATGCTGTATGAAAACCTATAACATAAAAAAAATAAGAAAAGTGTTTTTCCTAAGCGTCCTAATAATCGGTTGGACATCTTTTTTACTAATAAACTCAGATGAATCAGAACCTAAATACTTAGAAATATCCGAACAAAAAGATATGTCATATTATTCGCCATCAACGAGCGATTTCTCAGGAGATAATATTATATTCCAACAACTTCCCGATTCAGATTTGTTGGATAACACCGAAATCATAAACAGTTTCTACAATTATCCCGAAGACGAATCAATTATATACGATCGCCCACCTTCAATCATTGCCACCTATTTTATTGTTTCAATGTTGGATACAATAGACCATTCACTTCTCTTAACACAAGCGGATAAGATCTTTAATTATTTGATTGGAAATTACAATCCCGAAACCGAAATGTTCGAGGATAATATAAATTATACTTATTATAACGAACATTATAAAGACGGAAAAAACCTTCTTCTTGCGCCATACACTCCCGAAATTTCTCATGAAATGGCTTTGGTTATTTTAAAAAAATGTGACAGACTATCTTTTTTTTCAGGAGACCAAATAGACAATTGGATTTTTAACATACGGAATACCCAAAATGTTGATGGTGGCTTTGGAACCTTATACTCTCCGAATTCAACTCTTTTAGAAACATATTATGCTGTCGAATGCATGTTGGCACTAAATGATTATGATATTGGTATATTTTTCACTTCTGAAAAGATAGTAATTAGAAATTTTATTGAAGGTCGACAGAGAACAAGCGACTGGGCACCATTCGGTATCGGAGCTTTTGGAGAGTATTCCAGAGATGTTTTTGTGGGATGGGAATTCTTCTATGCTTCATGGATGGCACTAAATACGATTGAAATGATTGGGGGGGATTTTTCAGGCGTTAAAGACGGTTTCATTGATTTTATTATTGATAACGGATTAAACAATCCTTCTACTCATTGTTTTTATGGTCAATGGAACGATAGAATGTCCCCTCATGTAATCACATACTACGGAACAGCAATTTTAGGCGATTGTATTAGAATTTTGAACGCCGAAGCTCAATTTCCGGATCTAATAGATTCTCAAAGTACGATGATTTCCGCTAACATAATAGAAAAAACGGGATTGGATCTCGATTATAACTATTTTTATTGGGCGTCTGATGTACCTGGTGATGATTTATTTTCCCAGTATTTAATTGTGAATTACCTTTCTAACACTGGTTTATGGAATCTTATTGATGAACAGAAATTTCTCGATTATTATCTTTCGTTTATAACCGAAAATGGAGGAGGAACTTATATTTCTAACATTTGGGATTCTGCAAAGGGAGATTACCTAAAATTTAATTCACTAAAATATTCCGGGATTAATGAAAGCCAGGTTTTTGAAATGATCATGTCCAAAAGATTTGTATCTTATTTTGGTGATCTAAGAAACATTTCATCCAATCCGCAAGATCAAACCTATAAAATTTTACAACATTGGAACGAGTGGGTTTATTATCCGATAGCCACCAATTATTTCTCCATCAATCTCCTTGATGAATACGATTTGTTGGATGAGTTTTACAATGAAGTGGGACCCGAATATGAAGATTTTATTAATTGGATTCACGGGAAACTTAATTCCAAAGGATTTTTTGTCAATTCCCCCGAAAGCATGGCAAGTGGGAGTCTTGAATCAACATACTATGCTCTTGAAAGTCAAAGAATTTTACTTGACTATGATGAATTGCATGACATTAATGATTACTATACCCCACAAGAAATTTCTTCTATAATCTCCTATAGTGAGCAATTTGTGGTGGAAGATGATGAATTTTGGTATGTAAATTGCAGTGAGTCTCTTGAAAATGAAGGTATAGGCAGATTTCAAAGTATAAATTATGTACTTTCCATTGAAAATATCCTGAATGTAAATGGAATTGATTATAATAAATTAGAAAACTATTTGATGTTCTCCTATGAAACGCAGTGGGATTTACTAACATTGCAAGAAAAAACGAATTTGATGATATTAATGAAAGATGCAAATTGCTCAATTTCCGATTTGAATACAAGAATATCTCATGCGCAGGTTCGTGATATTATCCAGTATACTATTTCACAAGATCATTACCCTGAAGATGAAATTAATTTTATTTCACAACTGCTCAAAAACTCAGATATTCATGTTTACATGGATGTTCCTTCAAATCAAATCTTGGATGAAAGTTATACGTACCTCGCACAATTTAGTTCTATTAGTTCTTTGATATCTGTAGAAAATATAAGTATTATAGGAGACGATATTGAATTTAGTGATTGGAATTCATTGGGATCCATGTATGCTTGTGAGGTGGTTCCACAGTTCGATGACTTTACTCCTTATTCTTGGGAAGTTTCCATTGATTTTGACTATAACGAAATGTTTTATTCATATCCTTTTTCATTAGACATATCCATCCCTTTCCTAACCACAGTGCAAATAGAATCGAATGCAGAGAGTGTTATATCGGTTTTATCGGTGGAATGCCCGGACTCTTTAGCCCAAGAATTAGAACCCGATCTATTCATATACAATGACGCATATGATTTGGTCTCCTATTATCAAATGGTCGATATGTCAATAAATCAAGGTGAATATACTATGGATTTTGAATGTGATATTACCGAAGGACTTCAAGAAAACAATAACTATACCTTGGTTTGGAATTTTAATTTTGATTTTCTGGATAATATTTCGGTAGATTTTGAATTAGCTGGAGAAGAAGAACCCCCAATAAATAATCCCCCTGATTTATCAAACGAAAACACAACCAACATAGAAAATTCTACAGAATCGGTTAATTTTTTAATCACGTATTCCGATCCCGAAGGAATACAACCCGATTTCGTTAAACTTGTTATTGATGATATTGAGTTTTATATGGAATTTATTAGCGGTGATTTTCAAACGGGTGCTCTATATGGAATTAATCTAAATTTAAGCGAGGGTGATCATGAGTATTATTTTATTACGGGAGATTTAGAAAACACGGTGAGATTTCCCATAGATTATAATTTTCTAATTACCATTGAAGAAACGCCTGAAGATCCTCCTAACAATCCGCCCGATTTATCAAATGAAAACACTTCTAACATAGAAAATTCAACAACATCTGTCAATTTTCTAATCACCTATTCCGATCCCGAGGGATTACAGCCAGATTTCGTTATACTCGTAATTGATGACATAGAATATAACATGAATTTTATTAATGGTGATTATCTAAATGGTGCAGTGTATGGAATCAATCTAAATTTAAGCGAGGGCGATCATGAATATTATTTCTTGGCAGGGGATCTTGAAAACACTGTGAGATTTCCCGAAGAAAACAATTTTTTAATCATCATTACTGATCCTCCAGAAGAAGAACCTGATGATCCCCCTAATGATCCCCCAAATTTATACAATGAAAATACTATGAATACCGAGAATACGTCTACCTTAGTGAATTTTTTGATTACATATTCAGATCCAGAAGGTCTTGCTCCCGAATTTGTTAAGTTAATAATTGATGGAATTGAATACGATATGGAATTTATTAGTGGAGATTTCGAAAATGGGGCTCTATATGGAATCAATCTAACTCTGAGTGAAGGAAACCATGAATATTATTTTATTGCAGGAGATTTAGAAAACACGGTGAGATTTCCCGAGGATGATAATTTTCTTATCACCATTGAAGAACTGCAAGAAGATCCAACAGAAGATCCAACAGAAGATCCAATTGAAGAAGTCCCGCAAAATCAAAATTCCAATTCCAATCCGAAGTTATCAAATGCACAGGTTTCCCAAAAAAAAATATACCATTATGAATTTACAATTACCTATTCTGACAACGAAAGCGATACCCCTGAATATGTTAGATTATTCATTAACGAAACACCTTACTTAATGAATTTTCAATACGGTGATTATCGATCGGGTGCAGTTTTCATATGTGATATATATCTTGAAGCCGGAAATTATACTTATTACTTCATGGCAAGTGATGGAAAAAATTTTACCAGATATCCCCAAATTGATTTTTTTTCCCTAAATGTCACTAACTTATCAGAAAAGATGCCAGAAGAAGCATCCACCAAAATCATAAATTACATAATGGAGTTTATAATTTCCCTTGGGGCAGGGGGAGCAGGAGTTAGCGGATTCGTATTTAGGAACAAACAAAAAGCTTACCAGAAAATATTATCAAATCTGGTTTAATATTAGTTAAAAAATTGGGCATCTTTTTTTCATACTTTTTCATACTTTTTTCCTACATTTTTGTATCATGAAATCAATTTTAATGCTATTTTTTCTCGTATTTTAAATATAAATATAGAATTTTATTATTTTTGAGCATTATATATATTTAGAATCTGTGTGGGAATAAACAATCTAATTTATTTTTACAATTTATTTTATTCCGAAACGCAAACATTTCTGCATTGTTCAAATTAGAATTTTAGAATTTCTTTTTTGTTTTCACTCTATCTATTTAAAGATCGAAGTTTTTTAATTTTGATTTTTTGGAAAATTTTTTTTTCAGACACTTTTGATGTATTTTTTTTCCTATATTTCTGAGAACATGGATGACTTGGTAGAGGGGGTTCTCGGAGACCTTTAAATATAAATCTTTTCTAAAGTGATATATTCATAAAATTTAGGTAAAAAAAATGATCAA
>JAUWOE010000124.1 GCA_030612265.1 Promethearchaeum sp. | reverse complement strand
TATGACAATTCAATGATAATTGTTTTATTTTTTTCTTGCTTTCAAAAGAGTGAAGGTGACTCCTTTTTTTTTTTGCAGAAATTTTAAATTTATTTTTATCTTCCATTGAGAATAGGTGTGTGTGATCCCTAACTCTCAGTTCTGTCTCAATTTTACATTTAGACTCACCAAGCATTTTCAGTATGACCTCCAGAAAAATATCTATTTTATGAACTCAAGCATTGAAAAAATATGATTTATAATAAAGAACCTATGCTCTCGAATAGTTTTCCAGAAGGATCTTCTTGAATAAGTTCTCTAATTTTTATTATTGTTTTACTCGATTCAAATTGAATTAATCCTATATTAATTCTTTTAGAGAAAACAATTTGTAATAACACATTTGAAATAACTCTAGTAATTAATATGGTAAAATCCTCATCATTATCATTATCACCTAATCCAGCATCGATCTTAATTTGTTCTAAGATTTTATTGTTATTTATTATTTCTATACCCTTTTCTGCCATCGATAGAATACTTGCAGAAATTGCAGCAAAATCAGTATTTTGTTCTTCAATATCTGCATTTTGTTTACTATTTGTAGCAATAATCAGGCCATCTTCAGTATTTAAACTTATACTATCTGCACCTGAATAATTTAATAGGTTATCTAACATTTCTATTAGTTTTTTCTCAGTCTCAGACATTTTAAGATTCCTTTCTATAAATCAAATCCTGATATTTTATTAGTTATTAAAAAAAAAAAATTTACTTTAAATTTTAACCTAACACCATTCTAAGTTTATCCATGGCAGAGTTAATTTCGAAATCAATCAGACCTATTTTTGCATCCTTTGGCGCCAAAGCTATCAAAACTGCTTCACTCATTTGATTCAATACAACTACTTTCTCAGATCCAGTAAGAACAATGGACTTATTTATTCCAGCTTTTAAGGTTTTACCAACTCTGGTTCCGACAGAGGTTAAAATAGCAGTCATGGCTGCTAAGGCTTTTTCGTCCATGTCTTTGTGTACGGCACTAGCCATCATATAACCTTTCATAGATACTAATGCACTGTTAGTTACTTCTGAATTTCTTTGTAATTCAAGAAGAATATCTTTAATTTTTTCTGATTTTGCACTCATCTTTTTCACTTCTTTTTATAATCTTCACAAGTCTCCTTTTCCTTGCCACTAACATATACATTTTTTTTTTCACACCATATTAATCCTTGAGCATTTACTTCTCCAGCAAATTCACAATCACTTGCTATTTGAGACATTTGATTTAAAGCGCCTCCAATTTCATGGTAAATATGGAAGTATTTTCTTCAGGGACCCATTTACAACTTTCAACGTGACCCCTTTTTCCCGCTTTCTCTGCGAGAGCCCCATTCAATATTGCCATCATTGGACAAGGCGGGATTTTATTGAGGTCAGTTCCACGAAACAATTTTGTCATTGGACCTAAAACACATTCTCCAATATCTATTTTAACTTCATCGTCAGAGATCTCTAATACCTTTACTCTTTGACATAAACCAACTTCTTTCATGGTTTTAGCAAAACTTTCAGTGACTGATTTAACATCCGTACCCTCTATTATTATTCCGGCACTCTGAAGGAACTCCTTTACATCGTTAGCATTAAAACCTTCTGAAAATTCATTAAAAATTAATGGAATACTTAATCCCATTTTATTAAATGTTTCAAAAAATACTGCTGTCATTCCGTTTGAAAAATCTAATAGTTGTTTATAATTAGCCATTTATCTATTCTCCTTTTTTTTTTTTTTTTCAACCAAATTATATAACAAAATAAATAAAATTATGTTAATATATATTTGATTTTTTTTACTAGTTTTTACTTTTTATTATTATTTATTTCATTTATATTTAACAAAATTATATTATTTTTGTTAATCATATTAATATTTATGATATATATAAATGTTTCCTCTAAAATAATTGGTTTTAAATTTCAAATCTAAAAATTTATATAATTAGTGAGAGTTATTATTTATGAAGTTATATATTTCTTTTAACAAAACAACAAAACATATGTGAAAGTCATATATCTTTTCGAGAATTTATAGAAAAGATCTAAAAGCAAAAAACAATAAGAGGGATTCAATTGTTGTTTGATTATGAACCAAAAATTGAGAAATATTCCATTCTGGATAATATATCAGATGAAATTATGGTGATAGACAAACAATTTAAAATAATAAATGTAAATCAAACATTCTGTAAAAAATATAATGTATCAAAAAAAGAAGTTATAGGCCGGTATTGTTATAAAGTAACTCACAATATTCATCATATATGTAAACTCCCTGAATGCAAATGTCCAGTTATTGATGTATTAAATACAGGAAAAGAGAGTTGTGGGATAATCCACTCACATAAAGGAATTAAGGAAGAAAATTTTATTGAATTTTTCGCATACCCCATTCAAAATAATTTGGGAAAACTTACTCAAATTGTCAAAATTGGTCGGGATATTACTGAACAAGTTTTAAAAAGCAAAAAAATCAAAAATTCCGAAGAAAACCTAAATAAAATACTATCTAATGTAAGTGATTCAATATTTGTTATATCAGAAGATTTCAGAATTCTATATATGAATAAAAAAGCAAAAGAAGAATTTGGAGATAACCCAACTGAAAATTTATATTTTGAAGTTTTTAACAAATACAATAATATTAGCTTTGAAACAAATTTCATGGACCCTAAAACAAAACAAAAAAAATATTGCGATTATTTAATATCACCAATTTCTAATTATAATGGCCGACCTGCATTTATAGAGATAATAAGAGATATTACTGTCAGAAAAAAAACAGAAAAAAAAATAAGTGACTCAGAAGAAAAATGCCGAAACGTAGTTGAAAACATTCCTTATTCTATTATTTTACTGGATAAAAATAAAAAAATTTCTGATTGCAATGCTATTGCAGAAATGTATTTTAATCATCCTAAGAAGGATTTAATTAATACATATTTCTTTGATCTCTTTCGTATGGACCAAGAAAAAATCAATTTCATAGGTGAAAAAATTCAAAATGCATTTAATTTTGATTTGAGTGAAATAGATGAGTTTGAGTTTATAAATGAAAAAAATGTTAATGCTTGGGTTGAGATCTTTTTATCTGTGTTAAAAATTGGAAAAAATAAATTTGTCCAAATTATTCTTAATGATATAACTGAAAAAAAATTAGTAGAAAAAATTATTACAGAAGAAAATGAAAGATTAAGAAAACTTGATGTATTTAAAAAACAAATGACTGATAAGACATCTCAGGAATTAAAAACCCCCTTAACAACTTTATTTAAAGCTTCGAAATTACTGTTAACTAACTATAAAGATCAGTTAGATCAAAATGCAATTAAACTTTTAGAACAAATTAACAAAGATGGAGAAAAATCGATTGATTTAGTTGGAAGAATGGTTGATATTTCTAGAATAGGGTCTGATAAATTTGAATTAAATATCCAAACAGAAAGTCTAATTGAAATTATTAAGGAAGCAACTGATGAATTAAATGAAAAAATAAAACATAAAAAAATCAAGTTGATTTTAGAATTATCAGAAGAGATATATTCTAATATAGATAGAAATCGATTTTTACAAGTACTTAAGGATTTATTAATTTATGCAATAAACAACAATACTCAGAATAATGGAAAAATTAAAATTAATTTAACACAAAATGGCGAATATGCAGAAATTTCTATAAATAATGGTCAAGAAAAATCTCAAAACCATGAAATAGATTCTTCTAATATTGAAGATTTTGATGTAGAATTTCAATTTTCGAAAGAAATAATCAAAATGCATAAAGGAAAATTAATTTTTAAGATGGAGAATAAAACAAAACAATTGAATTTCATTATTCAGTTACCAATAAAAAATTGGAAAAATGCAATATTTAATATTTTTGTTTTATATAAAACTGGTATTCCTCTCTATAATTATACTTATGGTGAAAAGAGCGCTACCCTTGATGATGCTTTGATTTCTGGCGGATTCGTTGGAATAATGGCAATTTTAAGAGAAATAACTAAAGGATCATCACAAATAAAAACGATAGATCATGGAGATCGTAAATTAGTATTTGAGTCAAATATTACCAAAGATATCTTTTTTATACTGTTTGTTAAAGAAGATCTAGCTATATTTCGTAAGAAACTTCATGAATTAATTATAGAATTTGATGATGTTTATAAAAAATTAGTTGAAAACATTGATAAAACTTGTTCTGATACAGGAAATTGGGAAAATCTTGGAAAATTAATCGAAAAGCACTTTTAACTCATATTTTATATAGATTTTATATAAAAAAAAAAACTAAAACAACTTGAATCAATATTAATGATCTGCGGAGATATAAATGTTTAGGGATATAAACTATCGTAAAAAGGTTTTCTTTTTCGTTTCTATTTTGATTTTCGTTACATCTACAATTTTTACTGGAATTAATTATGTTCAGAAGAAATCTGATGATTCAGAAATGGCTTGGATGAATTTGGAATTAGAATCAGAAAGACTTGCTGAATTAATGGAAACAAAACTTATCGGTTATAAAAATTTATTTCAAACGGTTTCATCATATAGTCAGATTTATGATATTGTTGATTGGCGCAAAAATAATGCCACTCTTCAAGATTTGTATGATTCCTTAAATGACACAGAAAAAGTTCAAGGGGATCTCTATCCGCAAAGAATCAATACAACATCATTATATAAAACGATATACACCTATTTTAATCAGATCTATACATCCACAGATATTATCGATATGATCCGTGTTTTTTATAAAGATGGAAATATATTGGTTGGTGATAAATTAGGTAATCACGATATGAGCGATTACAAAGGTGATAAATCATGGTTCAAAGATGCATTGGAAATGACCAAAGAAATTTATTATATATCTCCAATCTCGATATCTCGTGCCACAAATAGTCCTGCAATTCGGATTTTGCATCCAATTATAATAGATAATGAAGTGTTTGGAATACTAATAATAAATTTTAATGTTGAAAAAATTACAGCGTTAATTACCGAAAATGATCAATTTAATGAAGATTTCATGGCATTTATCATTGATCCTGCCTATGAAAATGCCGAAGGTGACATCCTCGGCGAGGTTTATATTGTCAATAGTGAAAATAATTCAAAATGCTTTCAAGAAACGACCGCAGGAGATATTAAATTTAAAGTAGCAATACTCCAATTATCAATCAATGAAACCAAACACTCGGTATTAATTAATAACAAAAAATTTTATTTCAGATCAGCAATTTCAACCCTAGACCAGCGAAAATGGTTCATTACAGTAGCAATTTCAGAAGATAAAATGTTTGAAGAATCCAAACAAGTCTTATTAAGGAATGTTCTTCTTGATTTAACCCTTTTTATTGTTATTACTGCGATAGGTGTAGTAATTTCCAATAATTTAGTAAAACCTATTTTAGATATTACTAAAAAGGCAATGTTAATTGCAGAGGGTGATAAATCGATTAAAATTGCATTAGATCAGAGTGATGAATTTGGGGAATTATCCCAAGCAATCGAAATTATGGTTAATAATTTAAGAGAACTTGAATATGAAAAAAATTTGCTTCTCCAAAGCATAGATGATATTATTATATACTTCAAAAATCCCGAATTAGAAATAGTATGGACCAATTTTCAAGGAACAGATTTGGAAAAATACTTTCATCAAAATCTTTGTTATAAAATCTATGGTTTCAATACACAATGCCATGATTGCCCAGTAATTCGTACATTTAAAACTAAAAAAGCTCAGAGAATAGAAAAAACAACAGCAGAAGGTCAAATTTTTGAGATTAGGACGTTTTTTGTATGTAATCAAGATAATCAACTGACTGGTGTGCTTGAATTGCTTAAAGATATTACCAAATTAAAAGAAACAGAAGAAAAGTTAGGACAATCCCAAAAGATGGAAGCATTAGGACAGCTTGCAGGCGGGATTGCCCATGATTTTAATAATCTGATGACTGTAATCAATGGATACTCAGAATTTTTACTTGAAAATATGTCTTTTAATAGCGCTATTCGAAATGATCTTGTTGAAATCAAGAATGCGGCTTTATCTGCTTCAGTTTTGACAAAACAACTGCTAACCTTCTCAAGAAAAGAAAAAACTAATCCAACAATTTTTAATCTCAACCAAGCTATCCAAGATTCAGAAAAATTGCTGAAACGAACAATTAGGGAAAATGTTGAGATTAAATTTGACTTACTACCAGATTTGGGGAATATTTATGCCGATCCTGGTCAGATCCAGCAGATTATAATTAATTTAGTAATAAATGCACATGATGCAATAAAAAATACTGGAATAATTATCCTTAAAACTAAGAAAATTCATATAGAAAATGAACAATTTGGATTTGATAATGTAAAAATTGATCCTGGAGAGTATATTACATTCAGTATAACTGATACAGGTATGGGTATAGATGAGGAGATCTTACCGCATATTTTTGAACCATTTTTCACTACGAAGGATCCAGGCAAGGGAACTGGTTTGGGATTGGCAATTGTATATGGAAACGTTCTCCAAAATAAAGGAAAGATCACCATTTATAGCAAAGTAGGAATAGGTACAAAATTTCAAATCTATTTTCCTGAAGTAATACCAGAATCTTTAGTTCCTGTGATTTCCACTTCAGAAAAAGATCTAAAATTCAATGAGAAAATTCAAAATATCAAAAACTATAAAATTCTAGTTATTGAAGATCAAGAATCTATTCGAAAGGTTCTCCAAATAGGACTAGAAAAATATGGTTTTTCAGTATTTACAGCTAATAATGGAATCGAAGCACTTCAGCTTCTAAAACTTAAACATAATGAGATTGATATAATTCTTTCCGATTTAATGATGCCGAAATTGGGTGGAAAAGATTTATTCTTGGTGGTTCAAAAAAAATATCCTCAGATGAAATTTCTACTGATGTCTGGTCATATAGTTGGAATATTAAATTCAATGGAAATAGAAGAATATAAAATTCATTTCTTAGAGAAACCATTCAATATTAAAACTCTCATTGAAAAATTATTGGAACTTTAAAAAAAAAGAACATTTGCATAAATTATCTTTTTAAATCTTAAAAACATGATTAATTCACCATCAAAACCTAATCCAATTTGATTTATTTCAGGATTATTACATAAGATGATTTTTTCACTCCTTTCTTTCACCCAAAGACAATTAACAGCATTTTCAAAAATGAACTCATCCTCAAGATAACATTTAAAGACTCCATGATTTTTTCGAATATCATATTTTTATTTTTATAACATGGGGTACCAGGTTGATGGTCCTTATGTTTCAAAAAAACTCTAAAAAATTACAATAGAGCCGCAAATTTTTGCAAGAATTCTATTCCTTGTTTCTGTACATCCACCCTAGCTGATGTTTCGGGATGAAATTGGACACCGTATATTGGACGTTTTTTGTGTTTAATTGCTTGAATTTTACATTCTTCACTTGAAGCATATAAATCAAATATCTCATCGAACCCTTCTGCATATTTTATCTCTTGTTTGTGATTTTCATGAACGTTCATAGTTTTATATCCAAAAAGCGGGGGATTGAAATCCAAAGAGATGACTTTATCTGTTTCTGAATCGATTGAATCCAAATAATCGATTTTAAAACCAAATAAATGCCCGATTAGATGATGTCCAAAACAAATTCCTAAAATAGGTTTTTTAAAGTCTTGAATTAACCGAAGCACATTCTCCATTTTCTTTTGATCTTCAATTGTGCTTAAATACAATCTTGAACCAGATAGGATTAATCCATCTGATTTTAATACTTTTTCATAAGTTTCTTTGGATATTAAATCTGTATATGAAATAAACTCAAATTTTAACCATTTTAAAACATTAAAAGCTAAAACTAAACTATTTTTCCTATAAATCGGTATTTCTTCTTTGTAGTTATTTATTATTACCAATTTTTTCATTTTCATATATGTTCAAATATTATCCATTTTTAATTAAATCTCATAGTGAGCGAGTTCAAAAAAGCGCGATTAATTGAAACTTTTTTTCCTTCAAATATTATTAACCCAATTGCATTAAGAGAAAAGAAGGGTCGACCACCTATTTTTGCATTACATTATTATTGGACGCGAAAACCACTTTCAGTAATACGACCTGTAATACTCGCAAGTTTACTACCTTCAACGTTTGATCACAAAAAATTTTTTGATTTATGTGGATTTTCTGCTAAGGTTGAAGAGCAGAAAGCAATATATAAAATGAAACCAACTGAGGCAGATTTAAAATTATTAAAAACTTCTATAAATATAAATTTTTTAAATTTTCTTTTAATGGATCCATTTGCTGGAGGCGGATCTATTCCATTTGAAAGCCTTCGCTATAATTTAAATATTCTTGTAAATGAATACAATCCCTTAGCATGGTTGATATTAAATGCAACATTAAAATACCCGAATAAACTGCCTAATAATTTTTTAATAGATTTTGAGAAATATTTTATTGAAATTTTCAATAAATTAAAATCAGAATTTGGCGCTCTTTATCCTGATTTCAATGGGGAAGATTTAGGTGCATATCTTTATTGTTGGAAAACAATTTGTCCATATTGTAAAAAAGAAATTCCATTAATTTCCAATTGGAATTTGTGTACAAAAAAGAACATGCAGAAATCTCTGGAACCATCAATAAAAAATAAAGAAATTCGATACAATATTAAAGAAAAACTCACAGAAACAAAAGCTACATGTAAAAAAGCCATTGGAACTTGTATATTTTGTAATAAAACAATTAAGAATTCTGAAATAATTGACCAATTTAATCATAACCCCGAGGAACAAATGCTATCACTTATTACAATTAAGAAAATTCAAGGTAAAGGGTATTTTTTACCCCGTGATAAGGATATTGAAGCATTAAGAAAGGCAACTGAAATTTTCAACAAAAATAAAGAGGGATTTCTTTCGAAAGGGATTTTACCAACTGAAAAAATGGAAATGCACACAATTCGGGCTGCAAAATATCTAATAAAATGGCAAAATCTCTTCAATCCTCGACAATTACTTATTATTTGCCGACTTACAGAGTTAATAAAAGATTTAATTGAAGAGTTAGATAAAACAAAAGGAAAAAATTATGCTGAAATCACTGGTGTTTATATGAGTTTTCTCTTGGGAAAATTAATAAATCGAAATAGCCGATTATCCACTTGGGATCGGCCGGGAGAAAAGATAATGCATGCATGTTCAAATAAACTTAATGCATTACAGTGGGATCACACTGAAATCAATCCTTTTGCTCGAGTATCTGGATGTCTTCAATATGGATATAGAGATATAGTTAAAGCAATAAAATATGCTGAAAGTAATTTAAAAACAAATCCTCTCGAAATTTTAAATTTAGATTTCCTAACTTTACAAAAAAATTCATTCAAATCATCTAAATCTAAAAAAATTCAGCTGATAATTACAGATCCTCCGTATTTTGATGACGCACCATACTCTGAATTAAGTGAATTTTTCTATGTTTGGTATAGCAGAATTTTAGGAAAAATCTTTGAAGAGAATCCTAATTTCAAATCTTTTCAAACACCAAAGAAAGCAGATATCTCAGTTTCTCATACGCGCAATTCAGTTGATTTTAATTCAAAATTTATAATGATGTGCAAACAATTTTATTCTTTTTTAAGTGATGATGGTCTTTTAGTTATGTTTTTTGCTCATCCTAAACTGAAAACTTGGAAAACAGTGTTTGATGCGTTCATACAAGCAAATTTTCATGTTACGGCTACCTGGCCAGTTACCACTGAGTCGAAAGGGCTAGCAAATGTAAAAAAAAAGGGATCGTTACTCTCCTCTTTAATTATTGTGGCTAGAAAAACAACTTTCAAGAAAAAATCTGATTCATTCGATTCATCTTGGGAAAATTTTGAAGAATTATTTATAGAAAAATCAACCCCAAAACTAAAGAAATTGGTTAAGGAAGGAATCCAACTATCAGATTTGAATATAGTTGCACTTGGAATTGCTTTAGAAATGCTTACCAATCCTCATATAGATTTCACTTCAATTAATATTGAAAAGGCGATTTCATTAACGGAAAAAACTGTTAAAATAAATCTCAAGAAAGAATAATTGTAAAAATTTCCGAAAAAGGTATACCATTTTTCAAAATAGACACATAAATTTAAAAACGTAGGATTCAATATTAAATTGGTGAGTTAAATTTTAAAAAATTCTACTACCTCAATGAATAAAAAGGGACGGATAACAATTCCTTCTAGGATTCGTAAACTTGAAGGATTCAAAGAAGGTCAAAAATTTGCGTTTCTAAAAACTGAAGATGGTTATACTTTGGTTCCACTTCTAACAGAGGAACAATTACAAGAAGATTTGATTGATTCTAAAGTTCTATCTGAAAGTTTTGAAAATGCTCATAAGAGTGATATTGAGTTGGAATTATAATGCAAAAAGTTTGTTTTGATTCTGGAATTTTTGGAATTTATTTCGGAAAAGAAGTTACTGATAAAATAAAAATTTTACAAGTTTTTGAAGGATCTTTATCGAATAATTATGAAATTCATGTTCTAAAACCAGTTTTGAGCGAAGTTTTTTATCATTTATGCCTTAAAAAGGGAAAAAATTATGCTGCTAGTAAAATTTTATCAATAAAGGAGATATATCCACTTGTTCAAATATCTTTAGATGATGATCTCATTAATAAAACAGGACAATTAAAATGCCAAAATCGGAAAAATTTATCATATATTGATTGTATGTCAATTTCATATTGTTTACTTAATAAAATTCAATTTCATACAACAGAAAAAAAAATAAAACAAATACCGCTTCTTCTATTAGATAGGTTAAAAATTGTAGAATATAGATGGAGTTAATAAAAAAATTCCTATCTAAATGCATCGAATCTTGGATTGGGATCTAATTTTCTCATCATTTCATCAATTCCAGGCTCTACACCTTGAAATAATAAATATCCTTTATTGGGTTCTCTTGTAATCATTTCTCCTCGAAGATTGGTTTGCATCATTTTTCTTACTTCATTATAATCCCTTGTATGACCT
>JAUWOE010000152.1 GCA_030612265.1 Promethearchaeum sp. | reverse complement strand
ATGATATTCATATTTTCCACTACCTTCTTGATCGATTCGATCAATCACGCCTGCTAATTTAACAATTTGAAGGTTTAATCCTGTTTCTTCTTCACATTCTCGAAGTGCACCTGTTGGCGTTGGTTCTCCTAATTTTAAATGACCTCCAGGTATCGCCCATTTTCCCGCGGATGGATTGTATTTTCGCTTAATAAGTAATATTTGGTTATTCCAAACAATAACTCCGCCCACTCCTACATGTGGTCGAACAGGGTAATGTCTAAGATCATACATTCTTTTTTGTTCAGGCGAAAATTCCTCGAATTTCATATAAGAATATTATATCGGAAATCGGAAAAAATTATTGATTTACATTCTATGAAGAAAAAATCTAAATATCTTCCCTTTTAGAAAAAATAGTTGTTGCAACTGATAATTTCCATGGAATATTATACATAATATCATTATAATCTGGGAAATAATTGAATATATTTCCCGACATCTTTAATCCATCACCAGTGTCATTTAATATCACATCAAATACTTTTAGCAATTTACCAGATATCAAATCTTCTGGAGGAATGCTATGAATGTCATAATTATTTGAAAATGGATAAAATCCAATACATATATAGCCTTTGACCGAGAGAGAATAAATTAGAGGATATTGTATTTCAACGAAGGTTTTATTAAGATATTTATCCCCAACTGGAAAAACTTCTGATGAAAAATTTGCAATATGGTAAAATGTTAAATTATAATGTGTTCCATTAGTTCTCAATAGTAATTCTCCATTCATTCCACCAATATACTCTCGATTAGAATAATATTGGGTAAAGGGTGCTGTTAAAAAGGTCCAATTATTAATTTTTATTTCAAATAAAGTCCTTTCTAGAACAGTAATATTATTATTCGAAAATTTGATCTTTGAAGAAGGATTTTGATTAGTAAGAATTTCAATCTCATGTAAATTCATCGATGTAATTCGAGTGCACATTGAATGCACACCTAAGGGGCTATTTGAATTACATGAATAATTTGAAAATGTAAAATTTTGATATGGGGAATGTGTTACTTCAAAATCATCTATATCACTTTCATCTAGACTACCAAAGTAATGAAAAAATAAAGGTCCAAATTGAGATTGACGATATAAAATAGCTCCAGATATTGAAAGTGGAACGATAATTAAAATTGAAATTAACACAAGGATATATTTCTTCTTAAATTTCGTCACCATTAAAAAAAAATTAATAATTAATTATTAAAAATACTTTGGATTTACTTTTTCAATTAATATAAGAAAATAAATTAAAAAATTAAGCACCTAGTTTCAAATCTGTTCCACAAGCAGAACAATAAACTGCATTTCTTTCATGTTTCGAGCCACATAATGGGCAGAAGCTTGGGCCTTCATCAGAAGTTGGTGTAATGATTGTAGGTTGTTCCTGTTTCCCATAATATGAGGATTCATTTGTATTAGCATGATTGTTTTGGTTTGATTGTTGTGCCTTCAATTTCTTTTCTTCATTCTTAATTCTGGAATATTTCGTTGATTTATCTATTGCATGAATAAATAATACTAATCGAGGGATCATAGACCACCAGGCTGAACCGAATAATACAGCTAATACAACACTAACGATTATTAATCCAATCCAAGCGTCCTTCATTTTCTTTCGAGCAAGGGTTAAGCGTTCAGATTCACCAACACGTGATGAATCATATGAGCAATGTGTGTTCTTCATTTTTTTTCATCGGACTTTAAAAGTCCCTAATAATAAGAAGTAAATTTGATTATAAGAATAATTTTTAGGCCAATTTTTATCAAGACTATATACCGCGTAATTCAACCAAAATACAAAAAGCAAAAAAATTTTCATAAAAGCGAATAAATGTTATCTAAAAATTCAGATATTATATTGATCTACATTACCTCTATACCTGGAAGGGCTCGATGTGGTGCGCAGAGAATGATATTTCTAAGAAGAATAATCCGATATTTCTAAAAGAATTATAAGCGAAAATATCCTGCTTTTTTCATAGCTCTCATAGAAATCTTGCCACTTGGGCCATCTCCTCTTGACACATTTACACTGACTTTACCTTCTAAAGCTTCAAAAATTTCAGCTACATCACCATGTTTGAATCCAGGACACAATATTATAGCTTCTATTGACTCATTTTGTAGATACTCTTTGGATACTTGTAATGCCTCTTCTTGGGTTCTAACAACTATAGAAAATAATTTATACATTCCAGTATCAATTACGCTTCTATGCTTTTGATAATCTGCATCAGGTGAATGTGCAATGAATAACGCTTTAAATGTCATATTATTGATTATACATAAATAATATTTAAATCTTAGAATGCTACTTCTAGTAAATTGTAATTTGTATTTAGCATAATTTTAGAATTGAACATTAAGCCAAATTTTAATTTCTTCAGATCTTTTTAATCTAGCGCATTTATAATTGCCTCTTTAAATAAATTCATCATCCCAATCAAGAAGCTTTAAGCCCTCAATCGGTTTAAGCCAGTGGGTTTCCCATGAAAGACTCTGTTCACATCGAAAATCTTTTTCCATTGTTGTTTTACCTTCACTATCTTTTAACGTAAGGGTTAAAGTGAGATTTGCAAGTTCACAGTTATAACAATATCCAACGGTATCATTAGGGCCTCTATATGTCAATCCGATTAATGATTCTCGAGGGACATCAACTTTACACGTTATTTCAACACCTTTATGCTCAATCGACATAGTCAGTTTTTCTGGTCCGGAATCACTAATCTTGAAATTCTTCATAGAAGAGAGTTTATTCAAGCTATATAATTGGGTTCCGTCGAAGAATCCGAGAGTTCCCTTACCATCCTTATACCCAAATTCAAACCATGCCTCCGGGTCATCTTTGAATGAATGACAATGCATCCAGATTTTTTCATCGACATATTCCAATCCATATGTATGCATTTGATTTGAAGGGACGTTGAAAATCTCTTTTTTCTGCTCATCCACAGTAATAGAACCGGATATAAATAACTTTGGATGGGTGGAATTGACAATAGTTGTAGTAATACCAAGAATTTTTCCAATTATCGGTATGGGAAAGAAGGGATCCACATAATGGGACAACTGAAGATCCCATGCAACCTTCTTTCCTGATTGCGTTTCAAAATTACCTTTCAAATATTTCAAGGTAAGTTCCGAATCCCCGATCTTGATAAAAGAATAATTACTCCCTGCTAAAGATTGGGAGACTTCTACTTGAGATAACGGGTAAATCTTCTTCACCATGAAATTATCTGCAGAATTTCCTGCTTTAAAATATCCAAACCAGAGTGTGCACCGACCGCCCTTCATCGCATCGATATTTTCATCTAAGGATTTGGATTCATCGGGAATATAAGTTGTTTTAGGACAAAGCAACGTATAACGGATCCAATATGCTTCCCCACGCTCTATATCATTAATAAGCGTAAACCAGACATCATATCGCCCTTTTTTAGTAATTTTCTTTATATTATTTCGATTCCAAAGGCTATAATGGGATTTAATAATTTTTTTTTCCAATTTTTTTTTCATTCTTAGCACACCAATTTATATTTTCCTATTTGAAAATTTAAACTTGTTGAGAACAAAGTCTGTATTAGAGAAAGAAAAGAAAAAATGGAATAAGTTTAAAATTGAAGAAGATTAGGCAAATAAATGCAGAAATTTATAATTTCAATCGATATGATTGAATAATACTCCCAAAATGCAAAAATTTTAATTATGTGGACGAGTTAGTTTTTTTGGCTTGTCAGCTTTTAGATAGCAATAATATTTTATAATCGATTATTCGAAACCGAACATTTAAATAATGATATTGTCATTATTATTTTAGGTTTTAGAGATTCGAATTCGAATACTAAATTTCAAATTTACGATTTTCAAATTCCACAAATCTCAAAAAAACCCAACTAAAAAAGGTATGGAAGAAAATGATCCCACGAAAAGCATTGGACCTAATAATACTTTCAATCTTAGATCAAAATCAGCAAGGATTAACTGGTTATGCATTAGTGAATAAATTTAAAGTTTATTTCCCAATATCAAAAATTTCACCTGGCACACTATATCCAAAACTGAGGAAACTTAATGAATCTGGTGATACATCTGAAAATTCAAAGATTTATACTATTACTGAACAAGGAAAGCAACGATTGACTGAAAATAGCCCAAAAATTATCCACGATAGCATAGAATTTCTGCCAAACCTCTTTAAAACACTAATAAAACCCCTACCTCTTTTAAAGCAATTAGATTTTCCTGAATTTTGGTATGTTTCAGATTATGGATTTCTTGATGATGTTCTATCTTCTGATGAATTCTGTAGCATTTCTAATGTGTCCCAATCAATAGAAAATCTTGAAAAAATGAGGGAACGTTTAGAACGAGAAAAAAAAATTTTAACTAAACGATTTAAGAAGCAAATGGAAAACCTTGATAAACAAATTGAATTGATAGGTAAAAAAACTAAGGAGTGTGAAGAAGAAAAGAAAAATTGGACCAAAATTAAAATTGAAGAAGAATAGTCTGCACAAAAATGCAGATTTTTTTTAATAAAAATAAATAATCCCAAAAAAAATAACATATGAAAAAAGGAGTAAAAAGGAGAAAAAAGGAGAAAATATGTCGCAGCTACAGAGTCTTGCTTGGGAACCAGTTTATCAACAACCACTCGTAATGGCAGAGGATTTATTGGTGATTAACATTCATAAACCGAGCGAAACTTCACTGGAAAAGCAAGTAAAAGGACGTTCGGGCATGGCCGATCAAATAGATTTTAAATATTTTGACAACAAACAGGAACATCTTGAAGAGAAAAAGAAGCGATACCCATTTTTTTATTGATAAAATTAAAAATTGAAGGAGCAACTAATAAATGACAAATAGCCATTGTAATCCCCATGGACCTGGTATGCATTTTGTTGGCGGTGCTTGTGGCCCAAAATTCGATCCCAACTTTATGCATATGATGATGAGTAAGTGGCAAAATTACATGCCGTATGATTTAGACGAGACAAAAAATGAATACATAGTGACGATGCCATTACCAGGCTTAGAGGTAAAAAACATTGAAGTTTCAGTTAGAGGAAGTGAGATTTTAATTGAAGCGAAAAGAGAACAAAAACCAGTTGAAGAAGGAGTAGAACAACCAGTTAAGCTTGAGAAACAGGCAAGTTGGATCTTAAATCGGCCTATAAGTGTGAAAATTGCAGTTCAATCGGCTATTGATCCAGAGAAAGTAAAGGCTCGATTAAAGCTTGGTGTTCTGACGGTAAATTTTACAAAATTGCCAAAAACTACAATAGATATTAATGAGGAATAATTTTTTCAATTTTTCAATTTAAAAAATAGTTTTCTAATTAGAACTTTTTTTATAATATAATTTTCTTAATATTATTTGAGTTTATGACAAACGACTATGATAAGATGAATCTTAATAATAAAATTAGGTTCAAATCGAAAGCAGATTTAAGAAATTACCTAAAAAAACAACAAAAAAAGGATTTTCAAACAGGAACTCAAGCAATTAGATCTATTAGAAAGGAAGAATAACATAAATCTATTTAGATACGATGGATGGTGATTTTAAATATGATTTGGGTTCTTTTCTGATTATAAATTCATTAGAAACTAATTTCAAGGAAAAAATAACAAATTTTTTTGATTAAATGTTGCATTTTTCTTACAATTTTTTCCAAAAAGAAAGTATGACTGCTAAAATTACTAATCAGATCAACATTTTCTATTTTGATTTTTATTATCAAATTTTATGAACATTGGAACAGTATTAATTGGAAATCATCTCCAGCTTAGAAAATATATACCTCAATTTCTATTTCTTTCCCTATTTTGGTTGGGAGGTTTTATTTTTTAAAATCGATTTTTATGAATTGATCCAAATATAGAATAAAAGGATTTTTTTATTGAAGTTTATAAAATTGGATTTTTTTAATATAATTATGCAATCAATTAAAAATAATATAATTAAATTGATTCAAAAATTACCTCAAAATGCCACATATGAAGATATTCAATATGAAATTTATGTTCATTCTCATATTGAAAAAGGCTTAGAGGATATCAATAAAGGAGAATATATTCCTCACAAAGAGGCTATGGAAAGGCTAAAAAAATGGTTAAAGTAATTTGGTCTAACCATTTTTTTCAAAAAACTACAGAAATATTCGATTATATTTCTCTAGAATCTCCCGAATACGCTTTAAAATTCTTTTCACTTTTACAGTCAAATATTACTAATTTAGAGAAATTTCCTAAAATGGGAAGAATTGTCCCTGAAAGAAATGTAGATAAATTGAGGGAGTTAATTCTGGGGAATTACAGAATCATTTATCATTTAAATGATGAATTTATTGAACTCATCACAATAATTCATTCAAAACAAAGATTTGGATTATAATTAGATCCCTCGATGAAGTTTTCTTAAAAAAGATAATTTTTTATCTTCTCTTTTACAATCCACAATAATTCAACACAGTGATTTTAATTCTATATTCAGGTTAAAATGCACTTTAAAGAATCTAACACAGCCACAGTTGATAACAAATGACCAACACAAATGAAACTACTAACAAACTTACAAAAAACCATGCTATGGAAAAAAAGGTGAAGAAATACCCCATTTGAGAAGCGTATGCAAAATATTATGGATTATCTATGTGTAATCGGTGTTCGTGAGCGATTAGGTATAGATCGGGTTAAAAAAAAAACTAGATCTATTAAAAAACTAAAATTTTTCTTTTTTCGAAGATTGGATCAAAATGATTTTCATTGAAACACTATACTGTAGCTTTGTTTGATCTTGATGGCACAATAATTGATCCTAAAATCGGGATCATAAATTCTGTGAAATTTGCGCTAAATAAAATGAAAATTGAATATAGTCAGACAGATACTTTTGAAAAGTTCATTGGACCACCATTGGATCAATCCTTTCAGAATTTTTATTCCCTTTCGGAATCACAAGCAAAAGAAGCAGTTGAATCATACCGTATTTATTATGAAAAGAAGGGAATTGAACAAAATCACCTTTATCAAGGTATCAAAGAATTATTTGAAGACCTGGTCAAGCGGAACTTTCTCCTTTATGTTGCTACCAGTAAACCTACTCCATTTGCTATTGATATCCTCAAACATTACAACATTTCTAATTTCTTCAAGGAAATTGTTGGTTCCAATCTTGATTTAACTCGATCTGCAAAAAAGGAGATCATTGAATATATTCTAACAAAAAATCCTAACATAGTCAAAAATAATTGTGTTATGATTGGAGATCGGAATTATGATATAATCGGAGCTCAGAATAACCAGATAGATTCAATTGGTGTTCTTTATGGGTATGGCTCTTACGAAGAAATTAAAGAAGTTAAACCCATCTACATAGCAGAAACGATAGATGATTTAAGAAAAATTTTGCTTTAAAATCAGCAAAGAAAAAATATACAACAAATAATGATAATATATAATATATTAGTGAGATAGAAGTGAAATAGAAATGGTTATAATCCAAAAGCCTGAATTATTAGCTCCTTTGAATAATTGGAAAACGTTTGGATCCCAACCAAATATTCTTGATAATGCTGATGCATTCTATTTCGGTTTACAAACAAACTTTTCGATGAGAGATAGAGCAGATAATTTTGCTATAGAAGATTTGGATAAATTGGTAAAAAAAATACATGATGCTGGAAAAAAATGTTATCTAGCCACAAATATTTTAATATATAATACGGAATTAGTTGAATTACATCAAACCATCCAGCTGGCAAAAGATTCCGGTGTTGACGCAATAATTTGTCATGATATGGCCGCTATAATGATAGCAAAGCAAATTGGGATCCCTTTTCACATATCGACTCAAGCAAATATTTCGAATAAAATATCCGCAAAATTCTTTGAAACACTGGGTGCTGAGCGAATAATTCTGGCTCGAGAGCTGGATCTTGATGATATTAAAGAAATTATTGGTGAGATATCGATCCCTGTTGAAACATTCGTTCATGGAGCTATGTGTACCGCTGTGAGCGGAAGGTGCTATCTTTCAGCCGAATTAATGGGAAATAAACCCGAATTTTCGGCAAATCGAGGAAAATGTGTTCAACCATGCAGACGTTATTATACTTTTCAAGGTGAAGAAGGGGAAAAAATTGATTATGATTCATTTTCAGGTATGTTTTTTAATGCGAAAGATCTTTGTATGATCGGACATATTCCTGAATTGATAAAGACGGGGATATCTAGTCTTAAAATTGAAGGTCGAATGCGCGATCCAATTTATGCTGCAGAAGTTGTGGCTTGTTACAGAGAAGCAATTGAAAGTCATTACGATGGTACTTATACACAAGATAAGGTGGATAACTGGCTTAAAGAATTAACGAAAGTATTCAATCGTGGATTTCACACTGGTTTTTACTTTTCAAAACCAAAAATTGATGATATCGAGCGATCTGTGAGAGGAAATGTTTCAAAATGGCATCGTAAATGGATCGGAAAAGTTGTTAATTATTATCGTAAAGCCCAAGCTATCGAGATTGAATTGTATAATGGACAACTTCAAAACGGTCAAGAATTAATCATTGAAAATAAAGCAAACTGTTATTACAACTTTAGAATTACGTCTCTTAAAATGGATGATGTAATTGTTGAGAAAACTCCTGTTATTGATGGGAAAAATCATATTTTTGTTGGGATAAAAGTGGAAAAACAAGTTCCGATTAATTCTGATGTTTATCTATTTAAAATGAAAGAAAATTAAAACGATCGATGTAAATTAATTATACTTAACTAAGCACAATTTTTTGAAAATTTTTTAATAAACGATTTTTTATCATAATTCATCAAAATAATCTATGGTAGTCACTCCATCATTTCTGTCACCCGCAAACCATAGATTCTTTGCAGAAGTTGGATATAACACATTGTACTTCCCTCGGAAAATGTCCAGCGTTTAGAACTCGCCGTAACCAGT
>JAUWOE010000090.1 GCA_030612265.1 Promethearchaeum sp. | reverse complement strand
ACAAAATTAATTATAATTATGTTGAATGGATGCCTGTAAAGAATAAAATTAGTCGGAATTAGTGAGAAATAGTACCTAAGATAGATTTAAAAAAAATTAATAACTTGTAGACTTAAGAATTCGTTAAAATAACTGGAATATTTCTTTATAGTTTTATTAATTAGATCCATTGAGAAATTTATTTTTAAAACAATCTTATTATCCATTTTTAAAAACACTATAATTTCTCTGTTCTTAAATTTATGTTTTATAATATCTATTCATCAGTGAATTAGCATATTTCTTAATATCATCGAAATGTTGGATTTTAAAAAATAAATTTTGCTCATCATCTATCTCAATTTTAACGTTTTGGCTAATTGAGTGAATAAAATTCTTAATATAAGGAATAATTTTTGATTTATTTCCTGAAATGATCTTAATATATAGTATAACGCCCTCTTTTGGAAATTCCTCTTTTGGAATAAAAAATTTCTGAAAAAAATTGCTTTCATCGATATTATTGCTTCTTATTTCTTTAAAATCTGATTTTGTTAAGGGCTTTGCTCTAATTTTTAATGATTCAAAATCTTTAAACACGAATAGAAATCCATTTTCGATCTCTTCAATATATATCATCGAATTATATTTTTTCTCAAAAACATCGTTTAGATAACTAAAAATTAATCTTGGATCAACAAAAAAAAATTTGAAGAAGTCACTTATTTCCAAGATAACTTGATCTTCCATTTTATTAAAAATATCATTAAAAACTTAAATTAGTATCTACCGATGTTGTTGAGATCGGGTTTTTTTTAAAAATTCGAAATTGAAATTTTTCATCTGTGCAGGATTTTTGAAATCGACGATAGAATTTATCTCTTCTTCATTATGAATTACTGCAGCATGATGAACTTGATCAATATATGAGGATAATCTTGTTCAATAATTAACTGTGCAATTATTATATTTGCTAGTTCATCAATTTGCTCTTCTTTATTTAAAATATATTTAAAAATATAAACTGGAATTTTATTTTTAAAACGATTCTATTATCTTTTTTTTCAAACACAATAATTTTTCTTCTCTTAAATTTATGTTTTATAAAATCTATTCATCAGTGAATTAGCATATTTCTCAATATCTTCGAAATTTTGGATTTTAAAAAATAAATTCTGTTTATTATCTATCTCAATTTCAATGTTTTGGTTAATTGAATAAATAAAATTTTTAATAATAGGAATGGTTTTTAATTTATCTCCTGAAATAATCTTAATTTCCAGTTTAACACCCTCTTTTGGAAATTCCTCTTTTGGAATAAAAAATTTCTGGAAAAAATTGCTTTCATTGGTATCATTGCTTTTTTTTTCTTTAAGATCTGATTTAATTAAGGGTGCTGCTCTAAATTTAAAAGATTCAAAGTCTTTAAACACGAATAGAAATCCATTTTCGATCTCTTCTATATACTGCATCGAATCATATTTCTTTTCAAAAATATCATTCAAATATCCAAAAATCATTCCTGGATTGACAAAAAAAAATTTGAAAAAGTCACTAATTTGCAATATAACTTGATCTTCCATTTTGATAAAAAAAATCATTAGATACTTAAAATTTTATCTAACTGTATGCATTTAATTTTCCATATTTAGGATGTTATAACTGTTTCATCATAATTATTTTTTGAGAAATGAATAGAATAATCGGCATTTTCTTCAAATGTATCATCGTGAGAGATTACAAATAGTTGCTTAAATCCACGAATGTTTTGAATACAGCTAGAGAGATTTTTTCTTTTTTCTGCGTCAAGATTAGTTGTTGGTTCATCAAAAAACGCAAAATCAATTTTTGTGAGAACTTTTAACACTGCTAATCTAACAGCTAAGGCTGCACTCATCTGCTCACCACCTGATAATTGTGAGAATATTCTGAGTGGATTTTGTGCAGTAATTACATGAATATCATAATCTTTTTGCCATTTTAATTGAATTGCTTCATCATCTGTAATCTTTCTAAATAATTCAGATGCGGTATTATTAATCCGTGCCATGAGAGCTTCAGTTATTTTTGATTGAGATTCTTTAAACCAGATACGTATTTTTTCGCTGAAATCATTGATCTTTTTTAACTCTCCCCAATCTTGGTTTTTTTGATTAAGATTTTTTTCTATTTTGTTTAATTCTTCTAATTTTTTTTTTAACTCTGATAAATTATATTCTTGGTTTTCAATATCTGCCTGTATTTTAATTGATTCATTTTTAGCCTGTTCTTTATCTTGTTCTAATTTTATAAATTGTTCACCATCATATTGCTCTTCTAAATTTAGTTTCTCTTTTTCTCTCTTTTTAAGTTTATTCATAATTTTTTGGAGGTTAGATTCTATCTCTTTAAGTTCATTTCTGTATTTTGGTAATTTCTTCATTGATTTAACATTTTCTTGGAATGAATTATATTTTTCTTGCGTTGAATTCATTTTATTCCTGATATCTTTTAGGAGATTTGGGACATCTTCTAATTCCTTAATTATCTTCTCAAAGGGTTCTAAATTTTCTTTTTGATTCAAGATTTTTTTTTCAATATCGCTTTTTTCTTTATTTAACTCCGGTAAATCTATTGTAATATTCTCATTGATAATATTATACTGTTTTACATCATTTTCAAGAAGTTTTTGTTCTTCCTGGAGATTCTTTTTATCATTTTCTAACTTGTCTTTATTGATTGTTTTTTCCTTTAAACCCTTGATTTTCCCAGAATTTTCTTTGCTTTGTTCTTTAAATTGTTCTAATTCTATCTGTGTTCTCTCTAATTTTTTTAATTTAATTTCTTCTTCATTTAAATTCTCCAGTTCTTTTCTAAGTTCTAATAATTCAGATTTAGATGCCTTTATCGTTAGTAGTTCTTCATCAATTCTTTTCTGAAAAAATTCTTCCAACGAATCTCCTTCAATATTTTTACATTTTTCATGCAAGAAAGGACATTTACCCCCTTTTGAATCTTTCTTATTCTGCTTTAATTTCTTAATTTCTTCTTCTTTAACAGCAATCTTTTGATTGAGATCATTAATTTCATGATTTAATGGCTCTATTAGAGCACACTTTTTTTTAATTTCTGGTAATTCTTTCAATGATTTTTGAAGTTTTTTAATTTTTTTTTGAAGTATTTCATTATCCCGAATTAGAGTATCTAAATTTGCCTCCATATTAGTTATAGATCCAATTTGAATAGCTAAATTATGAATTTTTTCTTGAATAGAGTTATTTTTTAGAAATTTTTTTTTTAAATTAGGTAATAATATACTCTTTTTATTGATCTTTTCAATTTGAATTGACATTTGATGTAATTCAGCTTCATGTTTTCCAAGAGATAGTTTCAATTTGTTTTTTTCATCAAGATTTTCTTTAAGTATCCCATTTTTCTCTTGTAATTCTACTTCATGCCTAGAAAATTCTTTGTATTTTAAGAAATCATCTTCAGATTCGTTGCAGATTTTTTTTGCTGATTCTGCTTCTTCAATTTCTTCGTTAATTTTTTCAAGTTTTTCTTTTAAATTTTTATTTGAAAACTCTAATTTTACGAATTCATTTGTTATTAGTTCTAAATTTTTTTTTACTTTTTTCAGTTCATCGTATTTTATCTTAATTCTGTTAAAATTGGTTATCATTTTTATTGATGAAATTCTTAAATCTTTAAGTTTTCCTTCAAAATTTGTTTGTTGTTCAGCATATTGATCTTTATCCTTTAATTCTCCTTCCATATAGCTTATCTCTTTTTCTAAATTTTGAATTTCATCTTTAAAAGAATGATTAATATCAATATATTTTGTAAAAATGTTTTTATAAATATGTACATTCAGTAAAGGGGCAAAGATTTTCGACCTGTCACTCGGGTTCATTAAAAATGGGGCCGTAAATGTACCTTGATTCACACCAATTGCATGTTCGAATATAATAGAGAGTGAAAAATTCTTACTTAATGACATTTGGTCCTGAATCCAAATCCGTAAATTTGCTTTATTATAAATTTTAGTAAGAATTGCTCCCGTATCTGAATGAGAAACAACAATTTTATTATTGGGTTTCCCAATTGTTCGTTCAATACAATATTCTTGTTCATCTTTACCAACTATCCAAATTTTGATCATTCCAAATTTATCTGCAGATGGAGCAACGCGGACGTATGATTTTTGATTTTTACCCGGTAGATAATCAAAAAGTGCATATCCAATCATTGTTAGAACGGTGGATTTTCCTGTGCCATTTGGTCCCATTAAAACATTAATTCCTTCCGCAAATTCAATGTAATTATTCTTATGAGTAGTAATGTTTTTTAAATGAACTTTAGTTATAATCATTAAATTTGCCCCCTAATCTTCATTTTTAACCCCATCTTTCAGTGATATTTGTGCTTTCCACCATGCTTTAATTTGATTCTTTAATTGGTCAAAATTTGGTTTTGGTTCTAGAAGTGAACTCTTTAAATCTAACATTAACTGGATTATTTCGTTTTTATGTGGTTCATAATCTGGATTTTGTTCAATGAGTAATGAAAAAACTTCGTTTTCTATTTCATCAATAGATTTCTCAGTACTAGAATCAACCACAATTCCATCTATTTCCGAATTTATCATCCCACTAAATATACGAACATCTAAAACAGCATATTTTTCCATTATTTTTTCTTTCAATTCATTGATGTTAACTTCCAATTTTGAATAGGAAATTGTTCCTGATAACGTAAGCAAGACAATTGGCAAATCTAAATCATTTTTTTTATAATTTTTTGTTCCTTTTTCATCTAGAATTTTCAATTTATCTAATATATGTGAAATTGTATCCTCAAATGATTTAGAATTAGATGTTCCTATATCTATAGTGTGTTGGAAGAAGAATCGATTGGGAATTTCTTCAGAACTTTCACTCCTGCCGTAATCACATGGGATATGCCTTATATTTGGGTTTTCTTTATCTTTAACTTCAACTAAGAAAATACCACGAGTGTAGGATCTCCATACTTCTTTAGCATCATTAACTTCTAAACTTCCAGGGTTAAATATCCACTCATTATTTCTTGGAAGTGCATATTTCTTATGGAAATGACCTAATGCAAGATAATTAACTTTTTCATGAAGCAATCGCAAATCTTCACTAATTTCAATACCTGGCTTATCCTTTACTTGATCTTTTATTCCAAAATGCATCATTAGGATATTAAATGTATCAGAATTATCGTTGAGAGAATCATATATAACTGGAAAATAATCTTTTGTTATTGCACCGTAAAAAGGGATCCCGTATACACATGTGTCTTTGATTCGAATCATACCAGGTTTTTTCTTATTTTCTGAATATGGAATGAAATCAAAATAACCTTCTTCTTTATTGTATTTTGGGTTTAATAAAATGATAAGTTTTAATTCTGCAAGAAACCTTAACCATGAACGTTCTGAAAAATAGTTACTTTTATCGTGATTTCCTTCAATTGCGATTATTGGAATTTCTCTATTAAGGTTTTCCATGGAATTAAATTTAAATTGGGTGATCATTTGATAAATAGCTGCTATAGTTTCAGGATCTGATCTATTTGTGTTAAATACATCACCTACTAATAGAATAAAATCTACCTCTTCTTTGATACTCTTATTTAAAACCCAGTTAAAAGCTTTATTGAAGTCTCTTTTGCGTTCTGGAAGATTATACTGTTGATATCCTAGATGTGTATCTGCCATGTGGATAAATTTTATCGGTTGCATAATTCATGAACCACTTGAAAATAATCTAATTATGGGTTTTTTAATTAATAGTTGATTTTCTAATCATTAAAAATTCCTACCTTACTAGTTTAATAGATAATCAAAAAAGTGTTGGGTGTTAGCATTAAAAAAAGTGTTGGGTGTTAGCCAGTAATTAAGCTATAAATCGTGAGATATAGTATACACATGCCTATATGCATTAATGCAAATATTCCTCCCGTTTTCAGTAAAGATTTGTATGTAAATCCTTGAACTTTATGTTTTTTTGCTAAATTAAGAGTCATTAAATCACAAGTTGCACCTTGAGGCAATAAGTTTCCTCCAAGATTGATTCCAAATAGAAATGCAATTAAAATGATATTTGGGATTTCTCCAGGAAAAATATTTCTCAAAATGATAATCAATAATACTGCTGTTGGGTTGCTAGCTAAAAATCCTGAGAAAAGGCTAGATATAAGAAGAACTCCGAGAGATACGACATAGACATTACTTAAATTAAATATAGAGATTCCTGTTGAAATAAGGCTAAAAGTGCCATTTATTTCCATTGAACCAATTAATAGAAAAAGAGCAATGAAGAAGAAAATAACCTTCAAGTCAATTTTTTTCAGAATGTCAGTAACCGGAATTCCATTAAGAATACTCATGAGAATTGCACCAAAAAAAGCAATTAGGGGTGAATACTGGTGGAAAATCATAAATCCTAAAATAATTAGGGCAACATAAACCGCATTAAATATAAAACGCTTACGATTACTGATAAGTAATTTTGGATTCATTATATCTAAGAAAATTTGCTTTCGCGTTTCTTCAGGAGGATCATACTTTCGTAAAACCATAAAATCTAATAGAACTATGGTACTAATTAGCGCAAAAATGATAAAAAGACCCATATTTTGCATAAACCAAGCAAAACTTAAACCAAATTCAGAAGATATCAAAATATTTTTCGAAGATGAAAAAGGAGTCAAAATCGAACCAATATTAATAGTGATTGTAATTCCATAAAGATAAGGTGCAGGATGGATTTTTAAAATGCGACAAGCACGAATTACTAATGGGACAAAGATAACCGCTACAGTTACATCTGCAATTATTGCTGCAGTCAAAGTTGCAATGGTGCAAATCATATAGAAGAATCTTCTATGATTTCCTTTTGTGACATGAAGTGATTTTACTGCTATCCATTGGAATATTCTATATTCCTCAGCAATGGTGCAGATGATTTGCATTCCGATTATGAATAATAGTGGCTCAAACTCGATCATATTAATAAAAATAATCAACCATGTTGACCCAGTAATTTGAGAAGAATCAACCCATGGTAGATGTTCTGCGACTTGCTCAATAGGGATCATAAAACTAGTTAAAATACAAGCAATAAAGGCAAATAGTAATGAAAACGCAACATAATCCATATTTTCTTGGCTAAAAATGATTAGAATACCTACAAATAAAATCAACGTAATTCCAAGTAAAATAAAATTAACCAATTTTTCATTAATCCCCCAATAATAAAAAAATAAAATCAATGATAATATATCTTTCTAAATTTAAGAAATAAATTCAACAAACGCAAAAAAACGAATATATAATAACATTTTTATTAAAATAGAGAATCGTCTTCATCATCATCACCAAAATCTACATTAATTTTCTTTCTAACCCTTTTCTTCACTTTTTTCTCAATTTTAGCATCTTCTTTAATTCTATTAATCTTGTCTTTGGGGTCATCAATTGTTTCTTCATATTTATTTGCATATTCTTGATAAACTGGTTCTGGAATTACAATATATTGGCGAATTTTCGGTATATCTTTAAATTTAAAACGCCATTTCTCGTGATCAGTTTCAGAACTTTTATCTAATTCAATTTTATAAATATCATTTGGGATATCTTGGATTAAAGAATCAAAATCAAAAGTGGGTGAATAATTTATTTCAAAATAATCTTCAATGATTTTAGAATCAATTCTAAAGGATTCTAATGGTTTTTCTATTTTTGCGCTGTCTTCTTTCCATCTAAAATAAATATAATCTAAATTATCTTTTTCATTTTTGATGAAAATCACTTTTTCTCGATTACAAAAATTATAAACATAATTATAGCTATGAGATGCGTGTTCCATGACACTACGATCATTTGGAATAAAATCTAAGAATGAATCACTGCAAATGTAGATGATTTTTTTCTTAGCACGGGAAGTAAGAACATTGAATCGATTTAAATCATAAATAAATTCTTCTTCAGCGCTAATTTGATCAACATCTGATAATCCTACTGAAGTTATTATTAATTCGCGATCTGAACCTTGGAATTTTTCAACTGAATATACTGTGCTTTTTAAATGTGACATTAATTCACTATTAGTCAATTTAGTTAAAATCATTGAAACCTCTGTCATTTTTTCAAAGATATCGTGTATAATTAAGCGACCTTGAGCATTATGCGGTGCGACCACTCCAATTTTTTCCTTCCAAAATAGCCTTTCTTCCTCTTCTGAAGTAATATTACGCATTTCGTAGTATCCTACCACAATTTCTGCTACTAAATTTGCTTCAATGGAACTAACTGCAATTTCAAATTTTCTTTTATGTATTATTGCACAGACAACTTTATTTGGTTCTAAAATCTCTCGGATCCATAATTGATTGATTCTATTTATATCTCCTTGCAAAGTTTTCTTAGCTAATGAAGAAGTTGGGTGCAAACCCTCGTAAATTCCTAAAGTTTTGGTGAACTCAACTATATCTTGATGTGAACGATAATTTGTTTTTAATTGAGATCTTTTTATATCATGATGTTTAACATAATAGGCAAATAGGCTATCTAAAACCTTTTCTAAATTTTTTGGTGGTAAAATTGGTTGAACTGGAGGTAATTGATTATAATCTCCTACTATTACGACTTTAGTAATATTATTTATGTCTATTGGATTTAATAGTTTCATTTCTGAAACATGATCTTTAGAATTAACTAAGGAATTAGGTGTTAACGATATCATAGGAGGAACTTTGGGTTGAATATGAAAAGTTTGATTTTTTATATATTGTAGGCTTGATAAGAAATTATCTGTTGGTAATTGGCTTGCTTCATCAACCAAGACCAAATCAAATACAAATCCAGGAGATGTTCGTTCTGTTAATCTAAAAAGCTGAAAAGCATTACCAAAAATAATAAAATTGCTCATTAGTTGATCATCCAATGGTTTGGATTTGGTAATTATCTTTTTTTCTCCATTCCACCTCCAACTTCCATTAGGTAATCTAACGAGATCATTAACAAGTGTGCAATTAGTACATTCAGCTATAGGTTGTTGACTTTCTGATCTTAGAAAAATTAACTGCATTTCTGCGGCTTTTGATTTATTTCCTTTAGTATTTTTACTCTTTCTAATTTTATCTATTATAACTCGGAGTGCTGTATATGAAAAAGATGTTACTAATATCCGTATGGGTTTTTTCACTTTTTCAGATCGGAAAATAAATTCATCAATTAAAGCAACAATTGTTTGGGATTTTCCTGTTCCTGGAGGTCCAATAATTGCATAAATAACGTTATCAAGAGCTTTTATTATTGCTTCTGCTTGAGATTCGTCTGGGTTAGGACTAATGTTAGTTAATAGTTTTTTTCCTGGGATTTCTTTGATTGATTCCAGCAATTTTGGTAAATACATATATATTTCATTAGAAGAAAATTCCCAATTTTTCGGCCAAAAAAGATCATTTCTTGAACGAATATTCCATAGATAGGCTAATCTTGAACCCAACCAACTAGTACCAAACCTTTTTCTTTCAAGAAGACCTCCAACACGTAATCCATATAATTTACTTGTCCATGCATCCATTGATGTCGGATATAAATACCAAACAGGAATTTCTGGCTTATTTTCTACTTCTTTATCATATGACATCAAAATATTCTCATTAGATTCAACCTTAATCAAATAACCATTGTAACTTGAATTCCAAATCATTTCGATTATTTTAACTTTCCATTTTCTATCAAGTTCCCATTTTCGAAGGTCTCTTAATTCATCGGGGATTAGTAAAACATAATCTCCTTCCTTTATTTTCATATTACTGGATAGATTTTGGATTTGAAATCGAAATATTTTATTTTTTACTAAAGGATTATCAACTTGATATAAATCAGATATCTTAGCAGCATTTAATTTTCCAATGCTGTATTCTGGATAAATTGTGCGGATATTATTAGCTTCTAATTCTTGCATTGTTCCATTTAATTCTGAAAACAAATACCAAACGTGAGCAAGACTATGAAAATTTCCATCTAAAGTTTTTTGTTTAATTTTAGTTGATTTTACAGGTCGAGCATTTGCTGAAATTGCATATCTTGTGCGATATTGGAATTTTTCACGTAATGTATTTAAAGCTCGAGTTTTATGGATTATTTGTTTGATTATCTCATCCTTTAATCTTTTTTGTTTAGATTTATCATCTTTTGCCTGAAGATAATCATACCATGGTGTAGGATCCATGTAATTATAATGTTCAATCCAAAACAATTTATTGCTATTAAGCCCTCCATTTGAAGGATGTTTGATAATTTCGTGCCATGTATAATTAATAATACCTGGAAAACCTATGACGGTTTCTATGAAAACCCGTAAATTAAATATTTTCTTATGCTGATAAGGGTGTGTTACCTCTGATTCAGATGGTGTAAACCATGAGATTAAAGAGGAAAATTTATTCCGAATTCCTGTACTACTAATTATTTTTTCCAAGTTTCTTTCTAACATATCTTGTAAATGTTCTATTTGACTGCGTGACCAGTAAAAAATTCCCATATCTGCTTTATATTCGTAAGGATATTCTATAGTGGAGCCATCTTTCTTTTTGAAATATTTTGTTTCTCGAGTTAGAACATAACTTTCTACAATATTGCAAAGTTCTAAAATTGGAAAGAGATTATCAACCAATTTTATAGCTAGTTCATCTTCTTTATCTGGATCTAAACTTTCGTTGATAATTGCATAATAACATAAAACTCGAGTTTGAATTACATCTTTTTCGTTTACTTGCATACCAGGTATGAAGATTTTAATATTTTTTATAGATTTTAAAATTTTTAAGAATTTATCGACGATTTCTAAGGGAATTTGTTGATCTATTGATAAACATGAATTGTTTAACTTAGTTTTAATTATATCTGGAGATTCTGAAGTATCTAAAGCATTTTTCCAAATTATCCACCATTTTTTAAAGATACTATAATTTTTCGCTTTTTTAGCAACAATCATCTTTAAATAAATTCCGGCAGCAAATACCCTATCGCTTGAGGGATCTGTTTCTATTGCGAAAGTGAGTGAAATAGGTGTAAATTTTGGAATGCAATAAGAGTGAACTTTTCCAGGTTTTGGAGTTGTTATCTCATTATTAATTAATGATTTAACTTTCATTTTTAATAATGGAAGTTCCGGGTATAAAGGAGCAGGCGTATTTCCTACCTTTATTTTTTTTAAACCTCTATCTACGTCCCCTATTGTTTTAAATCCATAAGATTCTAATTGTTGGGAAATTGAATTAGAATTAAAAGGGATTAATTTTAATGACCAATTTTCTGGATTATCCATATCATTCATACCCAGTGTTATTTTACAATCTTCCAGAAAGGGACAAAATCCGCAGTTAGGATGGATATTAACTGATGAATCCTCAACTGCACAAGGGCTTAGTTTATGAAGATCTTGCAATTTATTTACGGTATTTGTAAAAATCCTATCTGATTCGTTCCATGGAATATTTAAGATTAATTCAGTAAAATTAGTTAAATTTTTGACTTTTTTTAAAATATCTTCATTGTATTTGGGAAAAATACCATTATCGCTAATTGAAATAAAGAATTTTTTCTCTAATTTGTGATCATAAATAAAATGGGAAAAAGCTCTTAAATAGAGCATAATTTCAATAAAATGCTTTTTTCCGATATCTAGTTCTCCAGTATTTTTAATATCTATTACATTTATGGATAAGCGGTTATTAAGTTCCTTGATGGGTAATTTTCGAGTTTCTCCGCTATGTAAAAGTTCAAAGATATTTTCCTTTTTCTTCGCTTCAGAAACTTTTCTAATTATAATTATATCTGGTCTTTGATCTGAAAATTTAACAGGTATTGGATCTCCGGGAATTTTAGTAGGAAATATTGATTGCTTAAATGAGATCGGAGTTTGAAATTCATTTTCTAAGAGTATTAAATAAGGTGATTTTCCTCCATGAATTTCAAAGTAACATTCATTTAAATCATGGAATTTTAATTTAGATTGAATAATTTTTTTATCTGATTTATCTCTTAAATATCTTGTATTGAGTGATTTAATCATAAAACTATAAACTTTTTGTTCGTATAGATGGCCGAGATCTAAAATATAATTATTTTCTCTTACAGGTCTTTTTAATTTGATAATTTCTCTAATAGGATCCATCCATTTTGGATTATTATGACACAATTTAAGAAATAATTGGCGATCACAATTATCTTCAATAAATCTTGTAAAGAAATTTTTTCCAAAATTAGATTTATCGCTTTTTTCTTTCTTTCCCATTAATTTTATCCCTTACTGTTAAATTCTCTTTTCTCAATTTAAATTTCTTTTTTTTCCTATATCATTCCCAAAAACTTTTATTTCTTCTTAAAAAAATTTCCATTTCTTTAACACGGGATCGTAATGTGCAATCAGTTATACATGCTGCATTAGAAACTTCTTTTTGAGATTTTGGGATATGGCTTAGTCTACAAGCAATATATACACCTGCAGCAGCAATACCTTTTAATTTAAACCCGGAGCAATTAACAGATTTTTGGAAATTATTAATTATTTTTCGCGCTAATTCATTTATATCTTGATTAACTCTTAGTAATGAACATATTTTAGGGATATATATACTAGGATCATTAGATTCTTTTGATAACGTTCTAATGTTTAGCAATTTTCTAAGGATGTAATAATACTTATTTGCAAGACGGTTAGAAAATTTGGAGTTTTCAAGAATTTCATTTAAACCTATTGGATTTTTTTCCTCTTTTACAATTTGGTAAAAACTGACAGTAGCAATAAGTTTAATATAATGATTTTGAAATATTTCTTGTTTGATTGTCTTTAGAAACAATTTTATTGCCCTTTCTTTTATAGATTTCCCAATGCTATGTAATGAAGCAATTCTATTGATCTCATTTATCCCTATTTTTTCTCTTATCTCATTCCACGAAATATTATGCCCTCTTTTTAAAGCACGTATTAAATCCTGAGATAAACTTCGATCTTTTTGATGATTCGTAGGAAATTTATCATTGTTAAGACTCCAATTGCCATAATTTTGAGAAATAATTAAATGCTCATCGATAACAAAACCACATTTCCTACAAATTGTATCCCCCGTAATAAGATCTATATGTAATTCGTGTTCCAAGCAATAATTGGGAATTTTTCTTACTGATACTGCGACAAAATTCTTATATCTTGGGATTTTGGTTAATCTTATAGATTTTTGCATTTTCTGAGACGGGATATTATTTATCTCTACAGTCATAAATTCATAATGGAGACATTGAATTTTTATGTGAACAGATTGAAGGTTTTTTAGATTTTTTATAGGAGTTTTTAAATATTCAGTTTACTTTAATAAAATTAGAAAAAATCAAAAAGAATGTGAGATATTATTATTTCAAATGATAATATTCATTTAATTCTTGATTGTGCTTCATTGGGGAGACCTTTTCAAAAACTTTTTCAATCTTCCAATTTTCATTTATCAACCAAGTCCTCCTTTTAACACTTCCTTTCTCCAAAGCCCCAAAACTTTTCGCTGCTTTCTTTTCAGAGTCAGAGAGCAATGTAAAAGGAAGTTGATGTTTCGAAACGAATTTTTCGTGAGATTTTACAGAGTCTGCACTGATCCCAATAATTTTAATTCCCTTTTTGGCATAATCTTTAATAGAATTCCTAAAATTTTTTGCTTCAATTGTACAACCTGGCGTATTGTCTTTGGGATAGAAATATATAACAATTTTTTTTCCCATATAATCATTTAGTTTAACTAAATTCCCGTCTTGGTCATTTAATTCAATATCCTTTGGTGCATTATCTCCTTCTTTCAACATCTTTATCCATCAACTTAATGTGTTAATTAACTATAGACATTAATCTTTGAGTATAATAATGAAATCAACATTTTTCATTTTGATGCTAATTAAATATTTGAATACTTTGAATTTTTCCTTAGTTTTTAAAGTTGAATATTTTTATAATCGGCGGGGAGATTTTCTATTAGAAATACGGAGAAAAGCCTCCCAATTTCTTTAAATAAGGACCACGAGATTAATAAATTACAACTTAAATGGTTGACCTATGATGAAATCAAAAAAAAAATTATTGGGAATACTTCTTATTGGTGCTTTTCTAATCTCTGTTGGTATGACTTTTGGAGTTTCTTATCAACAGCAAGATGATGAGAACCTTTTTAATGAAGTAGA
>JAUWOE010000301.1 GCA_030612265.1 Promethearchaeum sp. | reverse complement strand
TAAAGGCCAATCGTCGTAGCATGGATCGATGGGCGATAGTTATGCACAATCGAGTACGTTGGGAAGATAGAATACAAAAATTACATGATTACATTTGTGGTTTGGAAATGAAACCAATTAAAAGGGTTTAAGTTTTTTTTTAAAGATTATTATAAGAATACGCCTTTAACTAAGCAATAGAAAAATATGTAAACGATACTTAGACCAATGTGGAGTAAAGCAAACGTTCCACCCTTTCTAAGAAGAGATTTATATGTAAATCCTTCAACTTTATGTTCTTTAGCGATATTTAATGTCATAATATCACATGCTGCCCCTTGTGGTAAAATATTTCCGCCAAGGTTGATTCCTAATAAGAAAGCAATTAAAATAGGATTAGGAACCGTATTTGGAAAAATACTATTAAAAATTGAAATAAAGATCAAAGCTGTAGGAGTGTTTGCCAAAAAACCAGATAATAAACTTGAAATAAGTAAAACTAGAATGGCTGCCAAAAAAATCCCCCCAGTTAATACAGGTTCTAATAAATTGGTAATAAATCGAAAAGTACCGTTTATTTCCATATTTCCGATAAATAGAAAAAGAGATATAAAGAAGAATATGATTTTCCAGTCAATTTTTGCCATACTCTTGGTAATTTCCGTTTTATTAAATAAACTAATGAGAATTGCCCCAAAAAGTGCTACAAGATATGCATATTCAGAAATGAAAACGAATCCAATAATAACAGCAGAAAAATAAATCGAATTTAGAATAAATTTCTTTTGGCTAATAATTACAAGCTTAGGATCCAAAATTTCAAGTAAAACTTGCTTTTGTTCCTCTTTTGGGGGAGTAATTTTTCGTAACATAGTAAAATCTAGAAGAATTAATGTGATAATTAAAGCCAAGACTACAAAAACAATAAAATTTTCTGTAAACCACGAAAAGCTTAAGTTAAATGCAGATGAAATCAAAATATTCTCGGATGAGGAAAAAGGAGTAATTATTGAGCCAATATTTATAGTAATACTAATTCCAAAAAGATATGGTGCTGGTTCAATTTTTAATATACGTGCCGCTCGGATCACTAAAGGAACAAAGATGATCGCAACTGTAATATCTGCAATTATTGCTGCTGTAACTGTTCCAACTGTACAAATAAGATAAAAGAAAGCCCTATGATTTCCTTTTGTTATATGTAAAGTTTTTACAGCAATCCATTGAAAAATTTTATGCTTCTCAGCGATCAAAACAATAATTTGAAGGGAAAGAATAAATATCAAAGGTTTGACTTCAATCATTGATACAAATTCACTCAAAGTAGTATCATAAATTAGAGAAGTCATTACAGATGAGATTAAAGCAAATAATAAAGCATAAGCAACATAATCCATCCCTTCCCTACTAAAAATAACCATAATTGCTATAAACAGAATGAATGTAGATACTATTGCAAAAATATTGGTCAATCAATTACCCTCCTTAAATTATATTTCAATTTTCTAAAATTTATTTCTAGTATAGTAAAGTATGTAATCTTGATTATAGTTTTCGAACGAATACAAATTGGGTTAAATATTATATTTTGATTTAAAATTTATTAGATCGGATTGAATATCAGCAAAATTATATATTTTTGCCCTCTTATTTGCTCTAATATCATTTTTATCCAGATTGATAAAAGGATAAGGTCAAAATAAGTAAAACATTATTTACAGATTCTGAATTATTTATAATATGGAAAAAAAAATCGTCGTTTTCGGAGCGGGTTTAGTTGGGAACGCAATTGCCATAGATTTAAGTAAAAATTTCAAAGTTACTTCTGTTGATATTAACCCAGAACCTTTGAAAATTCTAAAATCAAAATATAATATTGATACAATGACTGCTGACCTTTCAAAAAGCGAAGTAATAAAAGATATAGCTAAGGATTTCGATCTAATTATTGGAGCGGTTCCAGGATTTATGGGATATTCTATGGTAAAAGCAGTTATAGAAGCGGGGAAAAACATTGTTGATATTTCTTTTTTCCCCGAAAACGCTTTAGAACTTGACAACATTGCAAAAAAACATGGTGTTGTCGCTGTTACGGATTGTGGTGTTGCACCCGGTATGGGAAATATTATTCTCGGTTATCATAATGAAAGAATGACCATTGATAAGTATATTTGTTATGTTGGAGGTTTACCGGTTATTCGTGAATGGCCGTATGAATATAAAGCGGTTTTTTCACCGATTGATGTCATTGAAGAATATACTCGGCTAGCAAGATATGTTGAGAATTCTCACACAATTACTAAGGAAGCATTATCTGATCCTGAATTGATAAGTTTCAAAGAAGTTGGGACACTAGAAGCTTTCAACACCGACGGACTAAGATCTCTGATAGATACTATGAAAATTCCAAATATGATTGAAAAAACACTACGGTACCCCGGTTGCATTGAATATCTGCGAGTTTTACGTGAAAGTGGATTCTTTTCTTATGATGAAATTGATGTCAAAGGGAAAAAAATAAGACCAATAGATGTAACTGCAAAATTACTATTTCCAAAATGGAAATTGAAACCCGGTGAAGCAGATTTTACTATCATGCGAATAATAATTAAAGGCCAAGAAAACCAGCAAGAAAAAACCTATATTTACGATCTTTATGATGAATACAATAAAGAAACCGATACTATATCAATGGCTCGAACTACAGGTTATACTTGTTCAGCGGTTGCTAATCTTGTATTAGATGGAAAATTTAATAGGGTTGGCATATCTCCACCGGAATATGTTGGAATAGAGGAAGAGAATTTTAGATATGTTCTTAATTACTTAAAAGACCGCCAAGTTAATTATATAAAATCAGGCTAATAATATCAATTGCTTATTCTTCCAAAAAAGGCAATTTTTTAACTTCAATTGGATTATTAGTTGCTTTAATGAGTTTTTGAAAATCAGAATTTGGAATTTGGAGTGTTTCGGTATTTATATTTGGGTGACAACAAATTTCATCAGCACCCCAAACTTCTTCATCCACTATAAAGATTGTTTTATTTTTTATATCATTTATAAGCCCTAATGGCGAAACAGACCCAGAAGATAAACCTAAAATAGATTTTAGATCATCTAGTCTTGCAAACATCACCTTTGGAACCCCTACCATTTTCCGAAACTCTTTCAGATCTAATCGTTTTTCATGTGGAATGGTGACAAGATAAAATTGATCAGTTTTTTTATTTTTTAGGAACAAATTCTTGCAATGAGTTCCGGGAATGTGCCCGCAATGAATTTTTGCTTCAGGAACAGTGAAAACTGCAATATGTTTATGCAAAATATAATTAATTCCTTTGTCAGATAACCATCGATTTAAAGATTCATCCATGATAATAAAGAAAAAAGATTATAAAAAAAAGGTTTTATTATAAAATATTGATTTTAATTTCTCTCTTCCTTCTTATTTTGTGATACAATTCAAAAAAAAATTTTTTTTATACCAAGATAAATACCAATATGTTTAATCCCAAATTATCTTAATTGAGTGTATTTGAAAAGACAATCGTAATAATTTTCTGAATTTTCAACCTTCTTCATTTTAAAATAATTTATTCCTTATTCGAAAGACTTTCATGTCTCCATTAGATTATTTCAAGTTCCAAATGCCTATTTCTTATATTATCAAATATTTTTTCCTATTTGTTAAAACTCAAAAAAAAACATGAGGTGACAAAGTCATCTCGGTTTTCTTTTTAAAGAGGCTTTGAAAACAAAACCTTCAAAACTAGGCAAATATTTACAATATTAGAATGAAATATAAAACTCAATCTGAAGAATACGAAACTCGTCGGAT
>JAUWOE010000212.1 GCA_030612265.1 Promethearchaeum sp. | reverse complement strand
TAAAGGCCAATCGTCGTAGCATGGATCGATGGGCGATAGTTATGCACAATCGAGTACGTTGGGAAGATAGAATACAAAAATTACATGATTACATTTGTGGTTTGGAAATGAAACCAATTAAAAGGGTTTAAGTTTTTTTTTGTTCTAATTCTTATTTCTTCTTCATTTTTTATATGCTTTCATCCATCTTCTATTATAATAATAGATCGTTAATTGATGTGGGATTATTAGACAATTTAAATTAAATCAAGAAAAATGGTAAACTAGAAAAATTAAATCCTTAAATCTAATAACATAATGAAAATTAATGAAAAAATAGAAATAAATAATAAAAAAGATCAAAAAAATAAAATTAAAAAAATCTCAACGTGTTCTGACTTTTTTCTGTCTAAAAGCATGTGACATTAATTCTTGATTGTATCCTGCTGGAATTGCCCCAGTATCTGCATAAACAAACAAAGCGGTATTGTAAACGGAATTGGCCACGTTGAAAATCAATATTAGAAGTATGAAGTATATTAAACCTATTGCGACGGTTATTATAATACCTGGAACGCCCATAATTGGTATAATTAAGAAGCCTATCACGATAGTTATTCCCGCACCAAGCAAGAAGAAGAGGAATTGAATAAATCCCAAACCAAAATGCCTGACTATACTTTCACCCCACGTTTTACCCAGAGTATCTACGGATTTTTTAATTGCATCCCTAGGTCCAAGTTCATAATAAACCATACCTGGAATTACAAATATGGTAACGATATTCCAGGCCATACCGATTATTCCTCGTATTATTTTCACAATAACTTCTCCAATATTTCCCAAGCTTTCTGCAATTCTATCCAGTAAATATAAAAGGAGTCCAACAGTGGCTGTTAGTAAACTCCAAGAAATAATTAGGTGAAATTTGGAAAAAGCAAATTTAAAACTGCTTCTTAAAGTAGCGTTACCTCCTTCAAATCGCGTTTTGACTGTATACACAACACAGACGTTAAAAAATGTAGCAATTAACGCCAAACCAAGATACGTAGCAAATACAATAAGGTATTCTACCAACCCAAAGGCGCTAAGGGTATCTTCTGGAATGCCACTTTGGATAAGTTGGTATATAATTGTTGGAAAAAGTATTGCTATTGAGAACAACAGTGAAAATATAGCAGCTAAGAACGGGTAAATCAATAGCTCTTTATCTTTACCGATGACTCTAAATGATATCTTAGTTATTTCCCAAGATCTACTAAATACATTTGACATTGAATTCACTCATAATAAGATTGGTTTATTCAAATAAATATCTTTTTGGTACTTTTTGGTACTTTTTATTCCATTTTTTCCCTTTATTCCTTTATCTACATATTATTTTTTCTTTGGGGTAAATTAAGCGTGATATTTTATGCTTTAAAACTCAACAACTCAACAACTCAACAACTCAAAAACTTAAATATTTAAAATCTTTCCAAATGAATATTATTTAATCAATTAATTATATGATTAATTATATAAACAGTTAAAATAGTGAAAATCATGGGAAGAAGACGTTATGATGGAATGCGCGCTGATGTTCCTACCTTTAGAAATGTAGAACCGCACGTCATGAAAACTCGGAATGAATCAGTGGGTTTATTTAACACGCAATTTGATCTCACAAAAACACTACCGTTTATCGAAGAATATAATCAAAAAAATAATTTCGATAAAAGGCAAAGACTAACATTTTTCCAAGTGTTTCTCTGTGCAATGACGCGAACTTTTTTGTATTATCCACATTTGAATCGCTTTATTCATGCAAAGAGATATTGGCAACGAAACCGATTAATATTTTCATTTGTGGTTAAAAAACAATTGAAAACTTATGCACAAGAGACTTTTGCGAAAATTGATTTTGATCCTTTAAGCACAGTTGAGGATATTCGTCAAAAGTATCATAATTTTATAAATCGCTCTCGATCCGATAAAGGAAATGAGTCAGAAGCAGAAATCGACTTCTTTGGTTCTCTCCCACGTTGGGTACTAATGATTGCCATGAAGTTAGTGAAATTTCTTGATTTCTTTGGAAAACTACCTCCAAAAATGATGATTGAACCGGATCCGATGTATGCAAGCGTAGTTTTAGCCAATTTGGGAAGTGTTGGTATTCAAGGTCAGGTAATACATCATATCTTCGAGTGGGGAAACTCCAGTTGGTTCATTGCAGTAAATAAGATACATAAACAGGTTGTTGCAACTGAAGAAGGCGAAATTAAAGTAATTGATGTGGTAGATGTAGGAATAACCCTCGATGAGCGAATTAGTGAGGGTATGTATTATATGGGTGGATTAAAAACTATGAAGAAATTTATCGAAAATCCCGAATTATTGGTGGAACCTCCCGATGTTACACAAGACCAAATTGATGATATGATGCTAAACGATCCAAGAGATAAGAAGAATTATAAAAAACGTCAAAAGTATTTAGAAAAACGTCAAAAAGAGAAAAGGAAAGAAAAAGAGCGAAAAAGAGCGAAAAGCTAAAGAAAGATTAAATGCTAAGTAGAAGGTTTTCCGAAAATAACTATTTTGACAATTCACTATTTTTTTTATAATTTAAGACGACTACTTTTTTTGATAATATTTTGGTTTTAACAGTAGAAAAAAATTTATTAATTGGGTAATAAATCTAAGATTAGTTAAGTTTGAGAAATGTGCCAATAACATGAAAACCAACGACTTCGATAAAAAATTAGACCAAATTGAAAAAATACTCTCAGATTTTATTCAATTTTTTCCAATTCTTATGGAAATATATATAAAAATCAAAATGAATAAGGTATACGAAGAAAAGAAAAATCTTGTTCTCTTGGAGAAATTAATTGAATTAAGTAAAAAATCTAAAATTTTATTAGAAAACCTAGGTAGCAAAAAAGAATTAAGATTTGAGCCTTTATTCGATGTAAATTTGATATGGCAAACTAAAAAGCATGAAGATATGCTCTTAATTTTAGAAAAATCAATGAATTTCTTTCCTTTAGCAATGGGGTTCAAAAAAATTCTCGAAAACAAATCAAAATTAACTGAAAATCAATACTATAATCTCTTAAGAAATATTGTTTCAATTGGTGAGGAAACTCACATTACCCAAAAAAGGGATTTTGAAACCTATAATTTATTCGGGCAAGTTCAAAGACCAGATCGAAAAACTAAAATCCTTAATGTAAACCCCGAACTTGGTGAGAAGATTTTATCAGTAAAAAATGCAGATATTCAAGAAGAAAATGGAAATATTTATATTTCAATTCCAAAGTCCATTGTTTATGAAAAGGATGAGATTCGACCATTTTATGAAGACGACTATAAATATTCTGTATTCATTCTTAAATCAAAGAATGATGATTAGAACAATTAAAAATCTCTTTTTTTAATTAATTCTGAATCTATTAATTAATTTAGAACAATAATTTTCATCTTCTTTTAAATTGAGTTAACTTCCTTAAGAAAATCATTTAAATAAATCTTCAACCAATGGGTGATTATGTCATCTCGAAATAGATTTATAATTTATATATTTATAATGGCTTTTTTAATTAATGTTGGAATAGCTTCTACGTTTCTGATAAATGATGAAAATTTTACCTCAGAAACCGTTGGTAATATCCAAACTCAACCAAAAATCTCGACATCCCACTCACCCATTGCGATTGTAGGTGACTCAGAATTAGACACTTTTTGTGCTGGGAATGGAACTTCAGGAACATCATGGGAAACCGCCCATGTAATTGAAAATTATGAAATCGAGTCTGTTACTGGAGATGGAATATCTATAACAGATACAACTCGTTTTTTAATAATTAATAACTGCAAAGTTAATGATACAACTTCAGACGGAATAAATTTGAATAATTGCACCAATATCAAAATTCAAAATTGTATAATTGAATTAAATGCGGGGCATGGAATTGGATTATTAGACAGTGAAGGAATTTTAATTAGTGATACCGATATCCTAAACAATCAAGATGAGGGTATGCGATTAGAAAATACGAATCATTCAGAAATAATAAAATCCAATATCTCTCATAATGGTAAAGATGGAATTTATGGCCATAATAATTGTCATAATATCTCTTTTAAGGAGAATTTTATTTTTGGTAATAGTTACGGTCTCAAATTTATGACTCTGTTTAGTGCTCTCAGTTTCATAGATAATGAAATATGTAATAATTCTGGGAATGGAATATTAATTGATTTCCCAACTCACCACAATACCGTGAAAAATAATGTAATTTGTAATAATACTGGGGATGGGTTAGAATTATATGAATGTAATTCGAGTATTGTCGAAAACAACATTGTTATGAATAATGACGGAGATGGTCTCGATATGTGGGGGGGAGATATTGGCGGAAATTACAATTTCATTTCCAATAATACGTTTTCAAATAATACCGTGAATGGAATACTGTTTGATGACTCAAATCAACACAATATCGTAGAAAAAAACGAAATTCGTTTTAATGGTGAGAGTGGAATATATATGACCGACCATCAACACAATAACTCAATTTCATTTAATTATATTTCAAATAACTCTCAATATGGTATATGGTTGGAGAGAAATTCCCAAAATTCAACGATATTCGGTAATTCTATTGAATATAACGATTATAGTTCCATTAATATTGAAGATAATAGTGATAACAATGTGATAAAGTATAATTTATGTAATGAAAATGGTTATCAAGGGATTCAACTTGAAGATTGTGATAATATTTTTCTAATTGGCAATGTTTTCTATGGTCCCGGAGAAGAAGAGGGGATCAGTGCAGCTAGCTGCGATAATGTATCCATTTTTGGGAATAATGTCTCTTCTTACAATGATTATGGTATTTATCTCAGTAATTGTGATTTATCTCAAGTTTGGTTGAATTTTATAAGTAATAATGTCGTATCCCAAGCTTATGATCACACCCTTGATAATCTTTGGGATAACGGCACGGTCGGAAATTATTGGAGTGATTACCTGGACAACTATCCAAGTGCAAGCGCGATTGGAAACATATGGGACACAAACTATACAATTGAAGAGACTCAAAATGTTAATGACACTAAACCTCTTGTAAATATCGATCCTATACTTAATTTGGTACCGTCGGATAATTTAATATATACTTTAGGAGAAACCGGCCATTCCATTTCTTGGACTATTACTGATATTTATTACTGGAATGCTGAGTATTACATTTATCTCGATGATGTTTTAGTGAAAACTGGTGAATGGGCTTCAGGGGATTTAATTACAATGAATGTTGATGGATTGGATGTTGGAACCTATTCATTTAGAATCGTTGCATATGATGGAACTGCATGGGGGAAAAATGAGAATATTATCGAAGTTACAGTCGGAGCAATTCCCGATTCTCCCGTTTTTATAACCCCGAGTCAAACAATCAATGTTACTAATATCACAGTTCAATGGAGTGTGGTAAATTTCACAGATTTTTATAATATTTATATAAATGATACAATGGAAGGAAATACAACGTCCACAGAATTTTTATTAGAATTTAATAGCACCGGCGAATATGTAATTGAAATCACTGCCCATAATGAATATGGTGAATCAATTCGGTCATCATCCATAACGATCATTGTTGAAGAACCAGAATCTGAGGGCTCCACCAATCTTTTTTGGTATTTCTTTGGCGGTGGATGGATTTTGGTTGCTGGATTTATTGGAGTCGCATTTGTTAATGTGAAAATGAAGAAGAAATCTTGATTATTCTGCTTCGTAGGTGTCGATGACCATCTGACTGAGTAATTCTCGGTCATTTTTTCTCTTTCTGCTTAAAAAATTATACAAAACACCCCAATAATATCACCACCTCCATTATAACTAGACTGCCTCATCTCCCCCATCATAACATCACTGCAGAACGAAGGAGCCTGCTCCGAAGTGAGGCTATCCTTTAAAAAAGTTATCATTTGTCGGTTATCAGTTGAAAATTGGTTTTTAGGATATCCCTCATTAAGGTCGGAGCAGGACTCCTCCCATTCGGAGTAATTATAAGATATTGATATAGAGGTGGATTATTTGATGTTATTGGTGTAGTGGTTGGTGGATTAGTGTTTATATGAAATAGTATAATGCCGTAAAACCCACTATTCCTTAGTGAAAATGATTTGTGGCTTGGATTTCCAATTTTTAACTATGACATAGTGAGAATGATGACATCCACTCAATATTTATTAGCTTTGTTAAGATATTATGAAAATATAATGAAAAAATAATCAGAACGGGTTTAATCTCGGAAATTTGCCAAGATATCTCTACAAATCAGCCGTTAGATTGCGTAATTATAATTTTTTTTTTTTCTTCTCTTTCACTTTTTTCTTCTTCTCATACTAAAGAAAAAATCCCCTATTTTTATTCAAATTCCAAAATGAAAAGAATTTGTAATTAAAGGTAGAATTTTTGAGATTTAGCACGGAGTTTGTTTTTGTCACAAATTTATTTATATTCAAAATTGATATTAATATACAAATAGAGGTTAACCAATGACTAAGAAATCTTTCAAGAAATTCATGAAAATTTGGTAATTCCGATCCATGTTAAGATCAAAAAACTGCAAATCCCGTAGCTTCGACACAAATCGTAGCTTTTTGCTTTTTTCCACCACTCTTCAGTCTTTTCTATG
>JAUWOE010000011.1 GCA_030612265.1 Promethearchaeum sp. | reverse complement strand
ATACATCCGGGGAAAATCCTACGGATTCAAATCAAATTTTAAAAGATATGCTAAAGAAAAAAGCCGCTCTTACCCCATTAGGTGGAAGTGGAGAAGATTTAGGTGGTTATAAAGGTTATAATTATGCAACTTTTGTGGAGATTCTTTCTGCGGCCCTTAGTTCTGCAAATTTCCTGCAACATTGTCTTGGATTTCATATGGAAGGAAACAAACAAGTTTTTGATCCGTATAGATTAGGTCATTTCTTCATTGCCATAGATATTGAAGCTTTTGTTGAGCTGGAGACCTTTAAGAAAACTACCGGTGATATTTTTAGGGAAATTACTAATTCAAAGAAGCAACCAGGAGCTGAACATATTTATATTGCTGGAGAAAAGGAGTATGTAGTCGAATTAGAAAGGATGAAAAACGGTGTTCCAATTTCTGAAGCAACTCAGCTTCAAATGCAACAAATGATTGAAGAATTGAAAATGGATGAATCCAAATACGATATTAAATGGACAACTAAGTATAATGCTGATGCTGTTGATTCACAAGGTTGGTAATTCTATTTTTTTTCTTATTTCTCAAAATAAGCCACTGACATCCCACCCATTTCATCAATGAGAATTGTCTGGTTTTTTTCTATCCATTTTTCGATTTTAGCAAACAAGTTGTTAAAGCTGATTTTTTCCATGAAAGCTTCATATGCCTCACCGCTTGAAATATCTCCTATATAAAACAAACGAGCGCGCTTGGCAAGTTCTGCCCAATAATAGGCTTTATGATCTCCAAATTTATATTTCTCAAACGTTAATGAAGAAACAATATTCTCAAGTGTTTGTAAGTGTTTCATTCTTTGGAAAAATAAGGGATTTTCAATACCACGATCGCATTTTGCAATCAAAGTAAAAGTTCCATTATCCTCAAGTATATTTTTTGTATTTTCCATGGCTTTTTGAGCTTGATAGAGAGTTTTATTTAATAGGTTGGTTACGAAAGAGATAACATGATCGACTTTTTCTTTCAACTTTGTTCCATAGATCTTAAATGATTGATTTTTAGCAAAGATTTCAGTAATTTGCCTCCTTCCTACAGATTTTCATGAAGAGGATTGCTATCTGGTTTTAATATACATGATTCTGGTTTTATTGCTAAACTATGATTTTTTTCAATGGTTTTTTTTGAAGCTAGTCCCGGAAAAATTTCCACTCCTTTACTAAAGAATTAATAAAAAATGTGACTTTGAAACCTGGACGGGTAATAATTCAATTATTTCGTTCTTTAAATTAAATGAACATTAATTTCGGAAATTCGGGAGAAATGCTTTGAATTTGTTGTTATTATAGATTTATGCCCAAAGGCTTTCATATTCCCTGCAATCATACAGTCGAAAAGTTCAATAATCTCACCTTTAGATCGTAATAAATGATATATTTCTGCGCTTAACTGCGCTGATTTTGAATCAAACTCTATCACTTCGAGTTTATCTTCAATCAATTTGATTATTCTTAATTCATTATCCCATTTTTCTTGATTTATCTGTTTATCCTTCCTATATTTAATTTTATACAATCCAAAATATAATTCATAAAGAGAAATCGACGAAATCCCGAATATTTCAGTTTCTAAGATTTTTTCCTTCAATTGAGCTAGATTTAATTTATTATGTATTATTTTTATTATTACATTTGTGTCTAATATAATCATAAATATCACTACTCATCTATTCCAAGTCGTTTCTGGAAGACTTTTTCAAGTACAGATCTATTCTCAATTATTGATTTCTCAAGTTCTAAATCATCAGAACCTGCGATCCCATTTAGTTCTTCTAATAAATCCCAAGTACCTTTTGCTTGACGCGATAATCGATCTATTAAATCCGAAAAACTTTCATCATCTTTTTTTAGTTTTATCAATTTCTGATAAACATCATCTCTTATTGAAACTTGGTGAGATACCATATTCAATATATATTCAATACAAGTATAAAAATAATTGGAATTTTAAAATTCTCAAAATTCTCGAAATTTCAAAATCTAGTCTATATACTTTGAATTTCTTTCCAAATCATCTACAAATTCTTGTTGAACAGCTTTTCTAAGCGAATTTCTTAATGTAATTATAGATACATTAAAAATGGTCAAATAAAAAAAATTAAGAATGATTATCTTTTTTTGAAGTTTTAATGTTTCCAGCACTTTTCGGGATAAAAAGTAGTGGTATCAGTGCAAAAATCGAAACTATTGCAGCAATTAATAGGCTTTCCCATGTTGGTATTATACCTTGTTTACCATCGATTATTGCGGGTGTGCCTAATTGTTCAATAATGAAAGATCCTATTGGTGCACCAATCATCATTGGAATTGCAACCATAAATATTAAACGAACACCTTGATATTTCCCGATAGATTTTTTTGGATAATTATCTTGGATCCAAGCCATAAGAAATATCCCAATGGCAGTATCAACGCTAATTTTAATCGCGTAAATAGCGATCACCGCCCACATATCTCTAAATTGACTTAATATTGCTAAATTTATTGCTGAAATAATAAGTAGTACAATCAATGCAGATTTTCGGTTAAATTTATGACTAATCATCCCAACAATTATTGCAATTATTGTTCCAGAAAGGATGATAATTGCTCCAGCCACGCTAATCATGGTTTTTGAAAACCCTAAGTTGTGTTCCAAATAAATAAATAGATATGGGAAATAAATTTGCATTCCAATTCCAGAAATAGCCATAAACAAAAATAAAAGGTATAAAATCTTATGCTTTTTTATAGAACTAGGCGAAAATGCTTGAACGATATCAATAAATATAGAAGGTTTTGTTTTAGATAGTTCCTCCTCTGATATTGGAGGTTCTTTTAAAATTAATCCAGCAATCCCCCCAAAAATCGTAACTGATCCACCTAAAATATAGAAAAATACAAAATATCCAAATTCGTCTATTATAATTCCTGCTACCCCTAAGGCGATTAAATTTGCAATCAATGTTGATGCAGAAAGTATTCCTTGAACGCGTCCCCGATTTGTAGAATCACTTATATCCGTGGACCATGCATTAAATGCGGCATCATTTGCCGTTGAGCCGAAAAATGTCATTACGGAATCTAAAATAACAATTAACACTATTGCTATTCCCACATTTTTCAAAAGTGCTGGCCCTGGGAAAACAATAGTGACGATTCCCCACAAAATGTATCCAAAGAGAATATATGGTCGACGGCGTCCAAAACGGCTTTTGGTCCGATCACTTAGACTTCCCATAAATAATGTAGTTACAGTGGCAGTAAAAGCGCTTAATACAACCATCCAAGCCACAGGTGCAGGGTTTGGAGTCAATTCGTCATAAATAAATGTATTGAACCATGTATTCTCAACAGCCCAAGCAATTTGACCCGATAATCCTAAAATCCATAGTACCAAACTGGTTCTAATTCCAAGTTTTTTAACTAGAACACCTTTTTTTTCTTCAGAATGAAGTTCGGTAGATTCTATTTCTTCTTCAGTTTTATTCATTTTTCTCATCTTTTTCCTTTTTATGGTGTCATAAAAAATTTGATTAATTTACATCTTCATATAAGGTTTTATGAAGATTTTTAAGCCATTCTGGCTCTAATTTTATAACTTTACGGTCATATGAAATCAAACCATTTATTTCTTGTTCTATATCGGTAGTTTGTGTATAAACTGCTGCGCTTAATCCCTTTTTGATTAGTGGCTTCAAATTTTTTATTAATTGGGAATATTTTGTTTTTAATTCCGATATTGATTTAATTTTGCGATATCCCCATTTTTTACGTTTGGTTTTCCAAGTGTGTTCCCGAATTTCTAAACCAAAACCACCAAATTCACTTAATCCCAAACCTCTTCCATTTTTTGATTCTACTTTTGGAATACCAGGACCGGGATATCGATGAATCGTGTGAATATTTCCGCATTTATAATCCGTCCAACCGCTAGCGCTATCAATTAACCTAGTTTCATCAATCGATTTTAAATATTCAGTTACTTCTTTTGTGTGAAATTGCCCCCAACCTTCATTAAAAGGAACCCATACAACAATACTAGGGAAATTGAATAAAGTTGAGACCATTTGTTTCAATTCATGATAAAAATTTTTTTGGATGCTCTTTTTATTTCGACCTGTCCACCATGCCTTTTTTAAACATATCGCAACTAACATCTGAAAACCCCATTTCCAGTCACCGTAAACGCCTCCAGAGGGGATGTCTTGCCAAACTAAAAGTCCAAGTTTATCACAATGATAATACCATCGCGCAGGTTCAATTTTAACATGCTTTCGCACCATATTAAAACCCATCGCTTTTGTAATTTCTAAATCCCATTTTAATGCTTGATCATTTGGGGCAGTATATAGTCCATCTGGCCACCATCCTTGATCCAATAGACCAAACTGAAATAAAAATTTATTATTTAATTCAATTCGTGGAATCCCTTGAATGTCTTCATTAATTGAAATTTTTCGCATTCCAAAATATGATTTAATTTCATCAATTATATCACCATTTCCATCTACATTTCCATTTTTTATCAAAAATATCTTTAAATCATATAAGAATGGAGAAGAAGGAGACCAAAGTCTCGGATTTGTTAGTGGAATTGTAAAATTATCATTTAAATCGCCCACATTTATTTTTTTTGTAGAGATTTGAGTTTCATTTTCTAAGACCTCAACCATTATTGAAAAACCAGATAATTTTTCAATAAATCCGGAAAAATTGAAATTTAACTTTAGTTCTTCGCGATCAATATCAGGAGTTAACTGAAAATCGCAAATATATGGATCTGAAACCAGCTCTAACCAAACTGTTTGCCAAATACCGCTCATTGCAGTATAGAAAATTGTATGTGGTTTTAGCTTCTGCTTTCCACGCTCCTGACGACCTTTGTCACTAGGATCCCAAACTCTAATTGTCAAATCATGGAGATTTTGAGAGTTTTTGTTATGAATTATTTTTAAATAGGGTGTTATATCTACCGAAAAAGGAATATCGCCACCTTCATGAAATAAAACTTCTTGGTTATCTACCCAAACTGTTGTTTGCCAATCAACTCCCCCAAAATGTAATAGAATTCGATGGTCGTTTAATTTTTCTTCCCAGTTTTTTGGAAGAGAAAATGTCCGCTGATACCAAAGATGTTGTTGTGGAAATAATTTTCGTTTTACGCCTGATAAAGCAGATTCTACAGGATATGGGACGAGAATTTCCCCATCCCATTCTGTTATTTCTTCTTTTGGAGTATTTTTGGTGATAATTGCATAATCCCAAAGACCATTAAGGTTGTGCCATTCTCTTCTTATCATTTGTGGACGTGGGTATTCTGGATAAGGTAATTCTGGGCTTACTTGGGATGCCCAGCGGGTGAAAAGATCTCCTTCGATCGGTTTCCATTTATTTGATTTTGATGATTGATTTTCCATTTTAGTTGTTCCATAAATTGGGTGGTGAAAATTTAATGGTTAAGTTAAATGCGAATTGAATTTAAGGTCATTTTTTTTATTCTATTTTAATGAGTTTTAATTTTAATAATGATACAATCACTGCAAAAGATGTCTCTCTATTGGATGCAAACAGCGCGAGTTTAGGCATACCAAATGGTTATTTGATGGAGTGTGCAGGTTTACAAGCGACAAACAAAATTTATGAACAATACAATCTTAATTCAGAATCATCTGTAATTATTTTATGCGGAACAGGAAATAACGGTGGGGATGGACTATGTATTGCAAGACATCTGGCCACTCGAGGAGTTTTTGTTAATGTTTTACTCTTAGGGGATCCGATTCATATACGTACCGAAGAAACAAGGTTAAATTGGGAATTAGTTAATACTCTTTCTTTAAAAATTCGCGCTTTTTATACTAAAAATATCAATCAACTTAAAACTCTTTCCAAATCTAAATGGTTTAAGAATGCAGATATCATTATTGATGCGTTATTGGGAACAGGTATTAAAGGAAAGATAAGAGATCCGATTTCTACGGCAATAGATATAATAAACCAAAGCAAAATACCAAAAATCTCCGTAGATGTACCTTCAGGAATGGATCCAGATACAGGAAAAATCACCGATAAAGTTGTGAACTGTGATTTATGTATAACTTTCCATGCTAAAAAACAAGGATTCGCCAATATTAACACCTGGGTGGCTCCAATTGGAATTCCAATAGAAGCTAGTCTTTTTGTTGGAGATGGAGATATTAAGGTTGCAATTAAAAAACGCAAAAAAGATGTCCATAAAGGTCAATATGGAAAATTACTGGTGATTGGAGGATCTTCTTCATATTCAGGCGCGCCATCACTTGCGGCAATGTCCGCACTTGAATTAGGTATTGATTTATGTATTTGTTTTGTACCTAAGGGAATTGGAAATGTAGTAAGAAGTTTTTCTCCAAATTTAATTGTGCAAGAAGGTGTTGCAAAAAATTTTACTAACTTAGATTTTAACAAAGCAAAAAAATTGAGCCAATGGTCTGATACGGTGCTAATCGGTCCCGGACTGGGTCAAGATCCTAAAACCGTTGAATTTTTTGAAAAATTTATCTTATGGATTATTGATCAAAAAATCCCTTGTGTTGTTGATGCAGATGGTATTAAAATGTTGGGTAAACTAATCAAAGAGAGCAAAATTAAATTACAAAATTCCCCAGTAGTATTAACACCACACATTGCAGAACTTAAATCATTAGTCCAATTTGAAAATCTCCCAAAATTCGATGATATTGAAAAACACGGTGAAGAACTGATTTCAATCTTGAAGAAAATTGGAGGGGTGTTTTTAGTAAAGGGAGTCTATGATTACATTATAAAAATTTCCAAAAAGGAAAGTATTTATAGGGTAAATCGTAGCGGATGCCCTGAAATGTCGGTTGGTGGGACAGGTGATGTTTTATCTGGACTAGTATCGGCTTTTCTTTCCATCGGAAACACACCATTTAATAGTGCTTGTTCTGCAGCATATTTAAATGGGTTACTAGGTGAATCCGCTAAAAAATCAAGCGGACCAAGGATACTCGCAACTGATCTAATTAAAAATTTAAAATCACTTCTCTTATCAAAAAATTTTTAGCGAAATTTTTTAGCGAAAATAACTCTAATTTAATTATAAATTACTTTTACAAAATTTAATAAAACGGTGAGGAAAAATGCAAATATTCTTAGTTAAAGGCAACGGAGAAGTTCACGAAATTAAATCCGATGCTCCCCTTAAAACTCTATTAGAAAAGAATGAGTCCTACATTTTATGTGATGATATCACCCGTGTGGTTTATTTGTGGAAAGGTTCTGAGTGTACTGTGCGTTCCAAATTTATTGGGGCTAATAAACTTCAAGAGATCAGAGGTCAAGTTGGATTAAATTACAAATCCGTTTCAATAGATGCAGATGAGGTAGACGATTACCCTGATTTTCTTAGTGCAATTGAACAACCCAGGACTGATGGATTTGCCAGAGAAATCAAAGAAGATATGGAATTAAAATTTGAAATTGGCGGAGGTCCTTCAAAACCTAGAAGTTATGCTCCGATGGTTGGGTCAAGCAGCAAATATAATGAAGGAATCCAACAATCTGGACCCCTATATACAGGATCGCAAAAAATTCCTTCAAATGGGGCACAGGTAATAGTTTCTCGTCAAGATTTGGATAAAATTATAGAATCTCTCGATGAAGCTGGTATTCCTGAAGGATTCCATCGAGAAATGGTTATAATGGGGAATATTGCCTATTCTGTTAGTGAAAAAGTGCAAGTTTTCCTCGGAAAAAAGCAAATAGAACACATTTTAGAACCGATCAGTTCTTTACCAGAAGGCATATTTTTCGCAGAAGGGTATACCCCACGAATCCTAGTTGAAGGTAAAACAGTTATTGCGGTGGAATTCCTTAAGCGGGATTAGATTTAGGTAAAGATTTGAAGATATCAGAAATAACTCCGTTATCAAACTATAAGAAAAGTTTATATCCTTGAGGTAGATTAATTTTCGGGCAATTTCGATGATAAAATCTTGAATTTTTTTTTTTGTCCCTCTATCTGATTTTTCAGCCCATTGTTCTACAATATGTATAATTTGGATTTTTTTTTGTCTAAAATTGCTAATTAATTTAGTAAGAACATTAAATTGGAGATATTCATAAACGGGTGTTAGGCGATCAATAATAAGATCAAAATCAAGATTTTTTTTTCGATTACGTCTATTCCTAAAATCGAAATCTCCGTAGTACCAATCGATTAGAACAAAATTTACAAGCAATTTTGGAAGATTGGTTTTATTTTTGATGAGATGACCGCTATTATAAAGTTTAATGTGTTTCAATGGAAAAAAAGCAAGTTCTTTAGGGAGAGAGCGAAGATTAACACAATCGCGCAAATAGGGAGAAAAAAGATAAAAAAGGAAGGAAAATCATGGTGTTACATAGAAATTTAAGGCCCAAGCTTCTAACCATCCCATTGGATAAATATAACCTTGAAAGCAATCTACTTATTACTCTTTATTCCGGAGTCCCGTTTCTTTCAATTGTGGGGGTTTTTGTGGTTTTGGTGAAGAAATTCAAGAAGAAATGAATATATGAAAATTTTCGTCCCCCTCAAAAACAGGCTTAAAATCATGAAATAATTTTTAGGAATAATAAAATTAAAATTATTAGCAATGAGAGATTCGATGAAAATTTTATAAGGAATTTCTATCGAATCAATGAAAATTCGCCAAACTGCAAAAAATCGAGATACGACAAATTTTAATTGAAGAAATGATTTAAATTAAGAAACGAGGCTGGTATTTCTAAAGCGTGTTAAAAAAAAAAAAAACACAACCTTTTTTTATTCTAAAACAGAAATAAGAATTGAACAATTATGTCATCACTAAACGAAAGCGACGCTAATGAGCTTAGTGCCTATCTTGCGAACATAACATCAAATACTGAACTTGACGCTCTGGCTCTAGTTTCCCGAGAAGGAATGAGATTAGCTTATTCAGCGATTCCTAGCGCAAATCAAATCAATCCAGATTCACTTTGTGCAATGGGCGCAGTTCTATTACAAAGCGGTGAGGAGTCTGTAACCAAAATAGGATACAATAAATTAATTGAAGTTGTCTTACGCGGTAGAAAAAGCTTTATGGTACTATCTTCTGCTGGTAGGTTTTTTTTAATAGGTGCAAGTCGAACTATTCAAGATCTTGGCAAAACTGTTACGGTATTTCGATACTACGCTGGAAAAATTGCAGAATTATATCCTTAGCGAAAAATTTCCCAATTAATTGTTCAATATAATAATAAATTTAATAATAATCATAAAAAAGAGATGTTTTATCAATGGAATTAAAATTATTTGTTGAAATTACTTCTGATTTAAGCCGTAAATGTCTATTAAGTATAAAAAATGCAAAAAAGTTAGGCTTAGAAGAAGGCGGTGATATAGTTTTAATAGATCCACAAACGAAAAGTTCCTATAATTGTTATATGGAACCAAATAAAGAATCACTTGATTTTTCTATCAAAATTGCGAAGGATATTGTGGATAGTTTTGGATATCAAGGACTAGAGATTATCATAACAAAACCATCGATTTCTGTTTCTTCAAAGGAACCATCGCTAGCTCCTACACCACCAGCTCCTGCAACCATAGAAACTCCTAAATTCTCGGTTTCTCCTCCACCAAAACCCACCAAGGCAATGCCTCCTCCTCCAGTACTTCCACCTACTCCTCAACCATCAGTTTCTCCTCCACCAACACCTCCTGTTCCAGTCATCTCCCCTACACCTCAACCATCAATTCCTCCTCTACCAAAACCCATACCTCCAGCTCCGAGTTCTATACCACAGATCAAAATAACTCCAATAACGTCGTTGCCCTCACAACCAAGCATGGCACCTCCTACTAATTTAACTCCTGCAAGTGATTCACAATTAACACAACCCGGATTTGAAGAAGGCATGCCCTCAGCTGAACCAATAGCGCCTCCTGATCCTTATCCAAATAAAATTGACATTAATTCTTTGCTTAGTAATAATCCAGGTTCGATGATAGTAAGTCCTAAAATTTCACCAAGTTCTCTTGAGGGAAAAGTTATTTTATCTCAAAATTTAGTCTCACGCTTAAATCTTTTTCCAAACGCTCTAGTTGGTTGGGAAGATCCATTTACACGAGCTACAGGTTCGGCTCGTTTAAAAATTGGGCAAGTTACTGAACAACAGATCATAATGGATGAAAATACCGCTTTTGATACTGCAGTAGAAGCACCTCAGATTTTAATTTATTCAATGGAACCTCCAATTGATCATGTTGAAGCAGTAACTTTGGAAATTGAGAGTAAACCAGAAATGGGTGGATTTATTGAAATCAACCATCGAAATGCAATGTCTCTTGAGGTAAAAGAACGAGATATTTTAGCATTTGAAGATGATCTTACAGGTGCATTTGGTGCAGGAAAAGTGCGATTCAATCCGGATGTTCCCGATAATAAAGTAATAGTTGATCAAGAATTAATTGAAGCAAGCGGTATTGGTTCAGATGAAGTTGAATTGAAAAAGAATATACGGCAAATTATTCCTTTACAATCTCTTGAACTGGGTGTCTCACCTATTACCGGTGAAAATATATGGGAAATAATAAGCCAAGCCCGAAACAATATGGATATCATTAAACAATGGTTAGCAAATTATATTATATTTAAAGGTATTAAACTTCGCTGGAAAAGAGCAAATACCGCGATAGAAGTCCTCAATACGGTTCCCGATCTAACTGGGGATGTTTTAGCGTCCATAACTCCCACAACAACTATTGAACTGAAACCAACAGGTCTTGTAACATTCAATGCTATACTTATTATTGATATTTCGCGATCCATGATGGCGAGGGATGTTGAAGTTACAAATATCGGTCCAGCACTTGAAGGAATTAAAGCAGCAATGCAAGATAGGGAAATTCAAGAATTTCTGGCTAAATTTAAACCGGGTGTTAACGTGCCACGCAGAATGTCAGCAGCTTTTGCAGCTGTCTTATTTTTATCTGAAAAAGTAGGTCGGGGATTTGGTGAGAAAGTCTCAATTATCCGTTTTGCAGATGAAGCTCAAATTCTACCCATGCCAGGTGGTAAATTATGGATGGATTCTTCTTCCGGTCAAAAAGGAGAATTAGAAGCGTGTGCGCGAACTATCGTTGATCAAATAGCTAATGCTTATGGACAGAGCACGAATATGGGTCAAGCAATGGAAAAAGCCCAACAACTCGTTGACATGTTCACTGCAGATAATCCAGAACAACCTACTATGATTGTGTTACTCACTGATGGTGCTCCAACAGATGGTAATGCTTTTATGGAATCTATTAAGAAATTATCCACAAATCAAAATGTGGTTTTGTACATCATCGGGTTAGGTAATCCAAATGATGACGAAATGAAAAAAGCAGCAGCTTTATGTGCAGGCGAATATTTTAAACCTGAAGATTCAGGAGAATTACTAGTATGGTATTCTAAAAGAGCTCGGGATTTAAGTTTGAAAATAAGACGCGATACAGATAAAAAATAGGCCTAAACCCAACCTTTTCCTTCTTCTTTTTCTTTTTTCTTTTCCTCATGCTCCAATTTTCTACCATGATCACGCGATTCTAGTAGGGTATTTTCAAGCGATTTATCGATTTTCATATCGTGTTTAATACTCCATTTTCCAAATATCCGTGCCCTTTTTTCCAATTTATCTCGTAAATCTTTCCAATTATATTCAATTGACTCGAAATATTCATTTATTTTTTCACTTCGTTGTTGCAAATATTGGAAATACCTCGTTTCCATATGGATAAGACCTTCGACTTCAAGGGCAAAATTCTTAAAATGGGTAATATTACCAGTAAACTCTCGTTCAAAATGGACTAGATATTTTTCATTAAACTTTTCGGATAAGTTTTCTAGAATTTGAAGGATTCTACTATATTTAATTTCATTTTTTGTAATAAGCACCATGATATAATTATCAGATACATTTTTTTTGAATGAAATACGTAATGTGTTTAACTGCATATAATGTATTGATTGTTTAGCAATTTCTTCAGAAAGGGCAAAAATGGCAACTAGATATCCTGATAATACCACTTCATCAACTTCTCCAGGAAGTTCATTAAAAGTTTGTTCAAAAATACAGACTGATGCTGCCCTATGAATTATCATGAGCTTAAAAATATCTTTTACCATCTAATCCCATCCTAATAATTCCAAATAAAAATATCCAAATAAAACATTGTATAAATTTGGGTTTTTTAAAACATAATTGAAAATTTAATATAAGAACAAAGTAAATATTTTTATGTAGAGGGAAGAAAAAATGGGTTATATAAACGAAAGAAAAAATTTAGGAAACATTGCCGAATATTTGGATCAAATGAACATTCCCTATGAGTTTCAAGATATCGGGGATAAAGATAAAGAAATATTTCCGGCTATTATCTGCGTATATAGGTGTAGAGAGCTTGATTTTGATGTAATTCTTTATAATCTTGGAAAATGGGTACACGTCAAAGCATTACTGCTTAATACCGCACTTTTCCCTTCACAAACAATTTTAACAATTTATGAAATCTCTTTGGGTTTAAATTACGATTTACCAGAGTGCACATTTTCACTATTTAAGAATAATTTATACATTGAAATCGATTGTTTGGTTGGAGTTCCCTTTAAAGATTTTCAAGCTGAGTTTATTTCAATCGGAAATGGAATAGAAAATTTTCTCAATGTGATCAAAAACCAAGAAGAAGAAATATCAATAAAGAGTACAAAAGGATTAGTAGAAGTAAAACGTCAATTCGAATAATAGAAAATAACAGAAATTAACGTAAAAATATTTAGGTATAAGAGAAGAAATACTTTTAAGGTTAAATTAGGGTTAAAATATGGCAAAAAAATCTCACTCGGATTCTATTTCAATAGAATTATTAAATTATCCACAAACTTTACTTTTAGGAAGTCAAGATTATGAACTTTCATTTTCAGTTAAGAATAATTCAGAATCTGAAGAATCATATGCTTTTAAATTTACAAGTACAACGAGTGATCTTTCTGTAGATAAATCAATTTCAAAAGGACAATCTTTTGATCCAGGAGAAACTAAAATATTGCCTGTATTGATTAAACCCCGAATCGAAGGAGGTTTAACAGAATTAAATGTTTTAACCTATTACCAGAAAAAAATCGAATTTAAATCTATGGAATGGAAAATAAGAAAAAAGGTGGAAAAATCCATTGTTACAGATATTCTGGTAAAAAGCGACATCAAATTTGAAGATCTGACCGCTTTTAAAAAGAAATTACCAAAATCCATAATACTCACTGATATTCCTGCATTATCAAAATCGAAAGCAAAAAAAGAATTAGACAAAATAACCAAAATTCCAATACATAAGACCCACACACGTGAAATTACTAAGAAAGTAATAAAACAAGTTCCAAAAACAATAACTAAACAAGTTTCCGAAAAAATCATAAAAAAAATACCAAAAGTTATTGAAGAGGTAATCGCGCAAGAACCTCTAATTAATTCTATCACGGGAAAAAAAATTAGTAGACCTCCTCGTAAAATCACTAAAACTGTTTATGAATCGGTAGAAGAAACAGTGATGAAAACAGTTTCCGAAACAGTGATGGAAGAGAAAGTTGAAACTATAGTGGAAACAATTGAAGAGCCTAAAATTTCGCCGAATTCGACTAAAGAAAGTGAAATCACTCTGGAACAGAAAAATGAAATGTTAACTCGTATCGCTAAAGGTGTTTTTAATCAAAACCCCCAATATGCTTATGAAATCCTCCAAATGATCCCGGATCCAACTTTAAAATATTCCATTGTTTCTCAATTTATTCCACCAGGGATGCAGCTGGAACCTAAAGTTACCATCGAAGTTGTAATGGGTATGGACTTAGGAGATCATAAAGATTCGATTATGGAAATTATTTCCAACAGCCTCGCTTCAGATAAACCTGATGAAGCTGCTATGATTGCATTAAATATTGATAATGAGTTAAAAAGAGATGAGATAATTACAAATATTATTTTTACTGCGGCTTCTTTGAAACCTGAAATAGCATCAAATTTAGTTTATCAACTATCCAGCAAAGAGCTTCAACAAAAAGTTTTATTTGAATTAATTAAAAACTGGGCGAAATACAATAAAAATCGAGCTATAGAATCATTAAAGAGTCTCATCTCCAACATCCTTTCCGAATCAAATACTGAGCTAATAAAGACATGCATGATTTTTTTGGCGTATCTTACAGAGCCCCAATCAGTTTATGATATAATTGAAGAATTCGACTCGAAAGATGAAAAATCCCTTTTAATTGAACAATTACAAGAATATCTGAAAGTCAAGGTTCAAACCAAGAAAATAAAGATGGAATCTCAAGAAATTAATACACTACATTATACTTTCCCAGCAATATCAAAAAATATTACACCTGCAATTAAATATTTAGTTGAACTACAAGGAAATATCAGCTCTAATTTAATTGAGGGAAAAACAACATCCAACATCATGCTTATTAGCCCATATAAGTTTGATTTTCCTATATATTTGAATATTCAACGCGTTTATGTTGAATTATTACAGGAAACTCAAAAAACATTCGGTTTTTTATTATTCCCATCAAAAGAGAATTTTAATGAAGAAGAATTAAATCACTACAATAATGTATTGAAAAATTATATTAAAAATCAATCTAAGCAGCATCCATCTCCGTTTGTTGTTGTTAACCTAGATTTAATTCCTTATTTTTCAAAACCAACGATTTTCCTGGGTGATAATGGCGACCCCCTTGTAAAAGATATCTATTCAAAGTTGAAGGAAAATTTTAACGATGAAATAAATTTAATGATCAATAATACATTCTTCAGTAAAGGAAAATCCTTTATATATCTCCAAAATGTTTTGAAAGAACCAAATTTTCGAATTTGCAATATAATTTTAACCTATAATTTTCTAAATGATATTAGATTATTAAAAACATTTTTTAAAGCAATATTATAACATCAATAATAAAATGGATCACATCAAAATGGCAAGAAAGAAGAAAAAAACCGGAGAAGCTCTACCAAACGCATTCGGAATGTTTTCTGGCTCCAAATCTAATTCGCAACAAAGTCAAACTAGTTCACCTGTATTCACAAGTACCGCTACCAAAACCGCCGTAGACTCAAGGGATTGGACAGAAATCTTAAATGATCTTCCAAATTGGCGCTATCTGCCTTTTTCGCACGGTATGGAGATGGAATTAGTCGTAGCACATACCAAAGATGGTACATATCTCGAGGGTGATGATATGACCCACACTATGAAGGAAATGGTGAATGATGCTACCCGAATCTTTAAACAGCTAATTAATTACGAACGGGACGACTTTCCTTATATGCCCGAATACATCCGTAATAAGATCCGTAAAATGCCGTATAATCGTACTGATGTAGAAAAAGGCTTTTTATGCTGTATTGATTACCAAATTGAAAACACATACGCAAATCAAATTGTACCCGTTGATATGTTCGGTCGTGATGGGAATGTTACCATGGCTACATTTATTTTGGAATTAGTAACCCCTCCATGTCAATATGCGGAAGAATTGGCGTATTGGGCAGGCACTCTATTCAATGTTGCTAAAGCGACGCTTCCTCGTGGATATTCTATTATGTCTACTGCAATGAACCCTACAATGAAGGAATATATTCGAGGTCTTTCACATTCAGATCATCATCATTGTGGTTCATTTAGTTCTGACCAGGAAAAAGTCCAATGTTATTCCATGGTTCGAAATTTTATTCCTCATATTATAGCACTTAGCGTAAACAGTCCAATCTTAAATTCAAAACCCACAGATGTGATAAAATCTAAAATTGTTGATGGAAAACCCCGTTATACAGCACCAAAATGTATAAGATCTATTAGATTACTTAATAACACCACTATGCTTTCTGATTCAACTGATCCAAAGAAATATCTTCCATATTTATCAGGTGTAAATGGAATAGAAGCAGATCAACAGTTCTTATTAGCTACCACTGGTTATGCTTCACTTTATGATGCAAGATTTCAAGATGTTTTTCCATTTACAAAATATGGAACAATTGAATTAAGAATCTGCGATGCTCAAATATCAATATGCCGTAGAATTGGAATTGCCATGTTAATTGAAACGATGTATTATAAAGCACGGAAAATATTATCCGAAGGGAAATACGTTCCTGATGTGAATTCTGACACTATTTGTCTTAATAGGAAAATGGCCATTGAGCGTGGACTTATTGGATTGTTCAATGGTAAAAATTTGGATAGAAGTTATGTTGATCAATACGACACTACGGGATTTTTTTCTGAATGTTATTTAGGACCGGTAGATAAACCGCATAGGTTCATGTTTCAAGCAGTTGAGCAAATGTTTCGTTATTTCAAGGATGAGCTTATCGAACTCGGATATTTATACAGTCCTTTCTTCAAACCTTTATTGCAATCAGTTTTTGGTGAGATTACTTACGCATCCCCTCCCATGACCGAAGCAGAATATCAGCTTTCATTATATGACTGGAAAGTTAAACAGGGGCAAGAACCGAATATATTTGAAGATATTAAATACTTTACAATAACGTATTCACAGGATCCAATACAACAACCTTTGACCGGAACCTTAACTCTGCCTGATTATATGTTATAAAATAATACTAGGAAATCGAAAATAATGCTGAAAATAACAACTGTAGTGAATGGAAAAACCAGGGAAACTAATATTATCGTAATCGACAGCCACAGTCATATGGGTAAAGACGTTGACGGCCACGAAATGATGAATCCAATGCAAGCAGGGCAGGGGACTTTCGATTTTTGGGGCAGAATTGAACATTTGATTTTAAAAGACTGGGCAGATGGAAAAACATCTCCAACATATGATACTGTCATTGATAGAGTTCCAACCAAAATTTCACTAGAATTTGTTCAAATGCCCATAATAAAAAGAATTTTCAAAGAATTACAAGCACGGAATAAAAGTGGGAGTTATACAGACTACTGGGAGCGAATAAAATATCAAAACCTTATTGATCAAGGTGTAGTGTTCCCGTTTCAAGATATATTCCGTGATAAAAAACCAGAAGCATTATATCGTGCTAGTAATACAAATATTTCGCGCCAGGTTTCCAAATTTCCTGTTAGTTTAAGATTGAATGGGTATATAAGAGTGCATCCGGACGAAAGAAAAAAGGCGCTTGATGAAATTGATTACTGGGCTAATGGAATAAATAATATTAGAGGACTAAAATTACATCCGCGCTCTGAAGGGTGGTTAGACAAAGTTACTTCTCAAAATTCTATCAATAATTTAATCAAAGCAGCTTCATATAATTGGCCTGTTATTTTCGATACTCGAGGTAGGCAAACCATTTTAGATATTGGCGAATTAGTTTCAAAAACGCGTATGATTATAAAAAAACAATTTCCACATTTATTGAATAATTTAAAAGTTATAATTGCTCACGCTGCTGCAGGGAACATTGATGATTTTGAAGTCTATAATACAATAGCGCAACCCAATACATATATGGATATGTCACTTTGCCAAGGAAAGACAGTAGAACGTTTCTTCAAAGGATTTAGCGAGTGGTGTGAACAAAATGGGGTTCAAAAGAAAACAGGAAGGAGATGGTCGGAATTTTGCTTGTACGGTTCCGATTATACATATTTCCAAGAAATGCACGCAAAAGCTTTCTTTGATAACATTATGTATTCGTCCTTTTTTGAAAATGGAGGAAATTTGCAGGATATAATTAATATTCTTGGATTAAATCAGCTAAAATTATTTCCCGAATATGGACGAGAAGTTAAATTTTCAAATAATATTACTCCCGTATCAACTATTATCCAAGATTCAAAAATTCTTCCTCAAAATCATCCAAAAATGCCAAAAGAACCTGTATCTGTTAAGCATATGATGTTTCAAACTTTAGCAAATCTAATAGATAATGGTGTTATGGATATAAAGCAACATTTACTACAATTTAATGAAGATTGGAGTAAATACAATAATGAATCTTGCCTTGTCACACAATCCAAACTTAATCCAGAAAAAATAATTCCATTAGTAATACTAAATTTACATGATGATGTGGGATTAATGAGCGCTGGGAACTTTGAATGGAAACAGATGGGATATAAATATTTTGATCCCGATACAAGACAAATGTTTCATGAAATGTTCAAAAATTCTTTTCCTGCAGCAAATTCAGAAGATGCAACAACTATGCTAACAAATGCTTATAAATAGTAATTTAAAAGAGAGGAGAAGAAGTTTTTTTATGAATTCCAATACCAAAAATTCCCTCTTTGTATCGATTTTACAAGGGAGAAGTTCAAAGAAAAATCAAGGATACCTATTTTTCTCAACTTTTTCTGTTGTAGTCATTTTAATAATAATTTCGGCTATTATATACAATGATCCTCATTTAATGCTTAGAGAAAGTGTAAGCAGTCTTGGAATTAAGTCAGAAAATCCAAATGGATTTATATTATTCAGAATTGCTCTTATTTTTTCAGGTTTACTTTTTATTCCTTATTTCATTTATATTTATAGAATTTTCCGACCTACCGCTTATCATACTTCAAGATCTGCTCTTGTTATAAGCATAATTTCATGTATTTGTGTTATTGGAGTTGGATTTTTTCCTGAGGATAATCCCATTCCTCATTATACAAATGCAATAATTGCTATTATAGGATTTACAACTGTATTTTCTTGTTATCTCTATATTTTTATCAAAAAAATAATTAATAAAGACCCTTGGCCAAAAATTTGGCAAATTGTTGGTTTATATATTGTGTTTTATGGAACTTTAATAGGGTTTTTATTTGTATTTTTCTTGTTCTGGCTATATTATTACCATAGAATAATTTTGATTAATTTTTCTTTACCATTGTGGGAATGGATTTTGGTTCTGGGTATCGTTTATTGGATTATTGGAAGTTACTTAATTGTTCAGAATCCGGATTGATATTCTTCGGGATTTTTTGAGATAATCTTAAGGCTAAGCCATAGATAGTTATGAAAAATGTTAGAGATAACATCCACTCCCATAAGGGAAAGCTTAAAATACCTGGACCTGGCCATTCTCCTCCCAATCTAACACGAATTATTTGAGTAATCAAAGTACCAATTCCAATAAGAGTGAATGGGAGAAACACTGGAAAAACCGACAAGTAAGCATATACCCCCTCACGATTTCGATGAAAAATTGGCCAGTAATCTATGAAAAATAGGATTCCATATTCAAAAAGACCTAAAATAAAACCAAAAATTGCAAATAATGCTACAATATTATGAATTTTTCCAAGTGATAGATCTTTTATAAAGTTTGTTCCGTAGACATCAGGTAATAACGCTGTTGTAAATCCACACACTGCACCTACAAATAAAAAAGAAGTCCCTATCCAAGAACCCACTTGTGAAATTTTAAAAATTCGTTTTTGTATATATAATATCAAAGGAATAAAAAAGATTGACATGAAAATAAATGCTATGCTAAAGAATATCCAACCATTTGGATTTTTTTCATAATCACCTAAATATGAAATAGTATGTGTCATAATTGAATAATTTAACTCTTTAGGATACAATATCCATGAAATGCATAAAAGCGTAACTATGATCATAAATGTTATTAAAATATATTTTTTTAATTGTTTCGTTTGAAAATTACCCAAAAATATAGAAAAAAACCGTCTATCCTCCATTGAGTAAATAAGAAGAAAATTTAATAAATTTTTTTGCATTTATCCTCATGATTTTTGAAATGAAAGGAATATTTTTGTTAAGTTACCATAAGGTCCCTGGAGCCTTCATTGACAGAGAATATCCAAGTGGAATTTCAGATCAGTTAAAAATTAACTCAGTTGACCAGAATAAAATTTATTCGTTTAATAGAATGCGAAATTCTAATCCTAACTATATTTACCTGAAAATTAAAGGCGTTCAAATCGGATCATTTTTTTCAGGTATTGATAATAATTTCATCGGGTATCCAAATCAATGTTTGGGTATTATATTGGACAATGAAAATCCGACTCTTTTTGAAGAACCTTTAAAAAAAGTTGCGAAAGAAGTCCTCCCAATGCTTGCTTATATTCGAGAAAACGATGGAGAGATTAGTGAAGGTTTATCAAAAGACCCTAAATATCAAGATTTCGATGAAATATTGGGACAAAAATTTAAAAATTTAATTGAGAACTTAGGAAAATCCAAACCAATTAGTATAACTACTCCTCCCAAATTTGAAACTAGAAGTAAAATTGACTCACCTACTCAAACAATTGATGATTCTCATTCAGAGGATATAAAGAAGAGATTAAACGAGTTAGAGATACGTTATGAAGAAAAAATTGAAAAATTAAGAAAAGAACTTATGGGTTGGAAAGATAAGGTTAGGGAATTAACAGAAGAAAAAGTTTCTCTTACTCATGAAAAAGAAGAAAAAGAAGAAACTTTGAAGGTTCAGAAAGATAAATCGCTTATTTGGAGAAAACAATTGGAAACAGCTAATGAAATAAACCAAAAACTGAAAGACTCAGTAAATAACCTTATTCAAAAAGTAAAGGAATTAGAAGGTGAAATAGAAAATTCTTCCGATTCAAAGAAATTATTTGATTTAAGAATTAATATTGCCGAAATTAATGCTGAATTAGAAGTTTCCAGAGATAAAAATCAAAAAACTGAAAGGGAAATTAAATCCTTAAATGATAAAATAACCGATCTTAAAAATAAACTTGAAATTGCCCAAACCTTAAGAATCAATTCCAATATCACAACAGATCCTGAATTAGATTCAAAATTGAAAGAGATTTTAGAAGAAATGCAATCATTAAAATCTAATTTAGTTGAAGCAAAAAAAATCATTAAGGTTCAACGCAGAGAGATTGTAAATCTACATAAATTGTTGGATTTAAGTTAAATTTTTCACTAAATCTCCAAATTTTTTCCGATTTACTCCTTTTCCAATGATTCACGAAAGAAAATAAGAAAAGTGGAAGGAAAAGAAATACAGGTGCAAGCCATTTATTGAAATATATCATAATTATCTGTAGAATTAACTGGGATACAACGTGAATAATCGCTCCTCCTCCAAAAAATTGATCTTTTAATTTAGAAACCTTATAATTTTTTTTCCAGATTGAATGATTTAGTTTCCCAGATAAACCGAACATTGCCCAAAACGGTGTTAATGAAACAAAGTAGTATTTGTAAATTCCGTAATCATAAAATACTAGAAGAGCAAAAAAGCTAAGAGAAGCTGAAAACCACATCAGCCAGTAGTATTCTTTATCTGTAGAGTATTTCTTTTTTTTTGCAATTCTCCAGAAATTTACATTGACAATTATTACAAATAATAACATAAAGAAATTGAAATGGAATAAAATTGAAAATCCAATTGTAATGAAAGTTGGAATTCTGAAAAGGAATCCAATCCAAGCTAGAGCTAAATCCAACGCACTGCGATGATTTGCTCGATAAATTTCTTCCCCTTCAATTAATGATGAATTTGGAAAATATCCCAAGAATCCATCTCTATTGTAGACTGTGACGACATTATCAAAAGTTTCTATAATATCTTCAACTTTCATATTGAATCCTCCAAATAACTGCCTAAAATATGTTTCTGGAATCGTAAAAATGAAGGGAATTGAACAAATTATAAAAATTATGATTGGTATTGAAGTATAATAAATTAGTTTAGACCAATTCACCGATCTAATATATTCTACAAATTTATTCCTCGATTTACTTTTATATTCCGAGATAGTATTAACTTTATACACAATTCCTAAAAGAAATACAGGTAGGAAAAAAATAGCAACTTGTTTAATGCAAATAGCTATACCAATTAATACCATTCCTGTTTCATAACGTTCTTTACTAATTTCTAACATGCTCCAAACTACAAAAGTTGTAAAAACACCTGTGTTCTGCCATATATAATCTGAGTAAAGTAAATTAAAAGGGGATAATAATGTGAGTAGCATCATTGTAGTTGAAAATTTCCCACTAGCACCAAGACTTTTAGAAAGATGAAAGACAAGATATCCCGTTGCGATATTAAAGATGAACATAACGATTGGTGCTGAAAAAATGGTCCATTTTGAAAAAAGATTAATTAAATAGTAATATAATGGTGGATAAAGGTATCTTCCATTAAATGCTTCTGAGTAAAGTGGTTCTTCATTTAACCAATTATCTCGAAACATCATATAATCGCCATTAAAATCACTTAAACCTTCTACATGCCACCATTCATTCGCCCATTCAGCAAAAATTGAATTGAAAGTAACTGAAATACCCATTTTATAACAATAAATACCATATAAAAAAAAGCCCAATTTTATGAGGATAGCTAAAATTAAGAAGTAAATCATGTGATTTGGAAAATATTTATTATAAAATTTTTTGATTGGGGAAATTTTCATGATTGACTTCACTTTGGGGATTTTTCGTAGGAGATAATTATCAGTGCTAGAACTTCAATTGTGCATCCAATATAAAAAAATAAGCTCGGATTAGTTTTAAATATAACAAACGATAAAGTTGTGGCAAAAATTGGTTTCAGATACACAAGGTTAATCCCTTTTGAAGCTTCCATCTTGCTTATTCCTTTAAAGAATAAAAGATAAGAAACTCCAGTTGCTAGGATACCAAGATATAATAATATTAACCAAGTTCTCAAGTTTTGATTTATTAATATTGTAAATTCTCCCGGAAGTGTAAGAAGTGGAATCATAAAAAGAGATGATGCAAGGAAGGTAACAATATTGAAATCCAAGCTTGTTACTTTAAAATTGTCTTCATTCTCTTTAGTTTTTTCTAATAATGTCTTTCCAATAATCAAGTCTACGCACCATAACGCGGTTCCAATGAAAACTAATATGTTTCCTATCATATATTCCGTTTGGAGAAAATCCTTGAATTTAAAATCAGTTATAATCATAATCATGCCAATGAATCCTAAAATTATCCCGAAAATTTTTTTAAATGAACGCTTCTCACCTTTAAATAAGATCATATATGTTGAAATTAAAAGGGGATTCGAACTTATAATGGCTGCCGCCAAAAAGGGTTCAGTCATTGATGTTCCATATGCAAACAAAGTCATACCTATAGTTAAACCAAAGAAAGAAGCGATAAGATATGATTTCGGAAAAGTTTTAATTAAATTCTTTAAAGTTTGAGTGTTTCTGGTTAAAATATTATAAAACAATAAACTTATCCCCCCAATAAAAAACCGAAGAAAATTGATTAGTATTGGGGTTGTGTTATCTTGAATTAAACTCATCGCGATTTCTATAGTTGCCCATAAAAAAATTGCTATGATTAAATAAAGATATGAAAAAAATAATTTTTTATCCACAATTATTCAAATTTCAGAAAACAATTAAAACATATGGGAAGTTATCAATAATTGAGATAAATGCCCCCTTTAGAATCTGAAATTACCGAAAAATATCTTAAAGCTGGACAAGCAGTTGCTCATGCTTTAAAATTAGCTTATAAAATAGCTCGACCGGGAACCAATCTATATGATCTTGCTACAATTTTAGAAAATGATATTATTGAACAAGGCGCTGATGGATGGTCATTTCCAGCTAATATTTCGTTAGATGTAGAAGCTGCACATTATTCTCCAATAATAGATGATTCTAAGACTTTACCAAAAGAAGGTTTATTAAAAATTGATTTAGGTGGGCATGTTGATGGATATGTTTCAGACGCTGCAATAACAATAAATTTAGGAAATTCGGATAAATTTAATAATTTGATTAAAGCTGTGAAAGACGCGCTTTATGCTGCAATTCCTCTTTTCAAACCTGGAGTCCCTTTACGCGATATAGGAGTCGCTATTGAACGAGAAATAACTAAATTCAATGGTTTGAAACCAGTTTCCAATCTTGGTGGTCACCAATTAAAACAATGGGATTTACATGCAGGACCTTTTGTGCCAAATATTTCAAATTCACCCGAAAAATATATTTTAAAAGAAGGGGATCAATTTGCTTGTGAACCTTTTGCAACAAATGGATATGGTGCTATTAAAAATGGGACAAATATGACGATATTTAGGGTTAAAGGCATCAAAAAGAAGAAAAACTTACCGATGACTGAAAAAATCAGACTTCAAAATTTCAAGAAGAAATTTAAGACTTTCCCATTTTCTCCACGTTGGATTGATTTCATTCCAAAGGATCAAATAAACGGAGCGATATCGAAATACCATCGACAAGGTATACTGGACGGTTATCATGTGTTCATCGAAAGGGGTAATGGAATTGTTTCTCAGCATGAACACACTATTATAGTGACTAAAGATGGTGGGATCCCAACTACTTGGTGGGAAGATTTTGATTACAGAGATCTCTGGAAATAAGGGGGTCTTGAGTTATGAGTATTCCACTTGAAACTTTGAAGTTTGTAATTTTTTCAATAGATCTATTTTGTTTATACATTCTTCTAATTGGAGTTATCTGGTCGGTATTATCTCCGAAAAGAAGGATATGGCCCCCTCCGAAAAAAGCTTCTTGGCAGTATATTCTAACTTGGTTTTTATTTTATATGGTGTTTCTTTTAAATTTCGTCCTTCTTCTCATGGACTGGAATAGTTGGATTTTCACGGAATCTTTTCGCTTCTTTATTGCTGTACCTCTAATTATTTTGGGTGGAATGTTATTTTCATGGGGTATTATTACTCTTGGCACTAAGAATACTTCAGGAATAAAAGATCAATTTATAACAAATGGACCTTATCGTTATACAAGAAACCCTCAGTATCTGGGAGATTGTATCCTTTTCTTTGGGATAATTATTTTGTCTAATTCTTTAATTGCACTCATAACCCACGCATTACTTATTTTAGTTTTTCTTATTACTCCTTGGGCGGAGGAACACTGGTTAGAAAAACAATATGGTGAAATTTATGAAGAATATAAGAAGGTGGTCCCACGATTCATATGAAAACCTTGATTTTAGCCGCTGGGAAAGGTTCCAGAACTCATGGATTAACGAAAAATTTACCAAAATCATTGTTTCCACTAAATGAGAAAAAAGAATCAACCTTATCACTACTTTTTAAGAATTTAGCAGAAAATGATCTCAACGATTTTATTATTGTTGGAGGGTATGAAATAGATAAACTTCGTTCAGAAGTTTATAAAATCTGCCCAAAATCATGTAAATTTGTTATTGTGGACGCAAATCTTGATTATCAAAAAGGACCAATATACAGTTTCTTGTCTGCCGCTAATGAATTGATTAATGAAGAGCAATTTTTACTACTTCCGGCTGATTCTATTTTCTCTTCTTCTATTTTTAAGTTTGTAAAAGATCATGAATTTTCAAAGGATAATTGTCATTTGTTTTATTATAAGTCAAATACATATCCTTCTTCAGGAAGTCAATGCGTTTTATGTGATTTTTCAAATGATTTGAGTGACATAGAAGAGATTGTTCCATTGGAAAAATGGAAAGAAAATTATTTAGAAAAATACAATTTCTATCCGATAATGATACCTGCAGTAATTCTTCCTTATCATTTCTTTGAACATGCGAAAAAAATATTAGTATCTGGTGTTAAAAAGGTTTTCTTTGCCTTAAATACCTTTTGTGATATAGAAAAGAATTGTAGTGTTCATCTACTTAGTCTAAATTCAAATAATTGGATTTTTCATGATTTTGATACACCAGCAGATTTAAAGAAAATACAAGAATTGATTCAAAAAAAAAATAGGAGAAAAATAAATGGAAATTGTTAAAAATGGAATATGTTTGCAGGAAAAAGAATTATCGGATAGATGTGCTGTGTGTCGCAGCAAATTAGTAATGTGTGTTTATAAATACCAATCGAAAAAATTAAAGAAAGTTATCCGTTGCAAAAAATGTCAAACTGCAACACATATTAAGTAATTATAAATATCTTAATTGTTAGAATTTATTATAAATTGAAAATGGCAACTAATTTTAAAAAACTATCAAAAGAAGAATTTATTAGTCATATTGAAAAATATATGGGATTATTTGATATTAAAGAATCAAAAAAATTATTGAAAGAAGAGAGGACATTAGATCTCGATCGTGAAAAGAAATTCACTCACTATTGATACAAGGTGGTATCCAAGATAGTAAGCGGACCCGGGGAGATTCGGACTCCCGACCTGCTGCTTAGGAGGCAGCCGCCCTATCCAACTAGGCCACGGGTCCATTTTCTTTTTCTAATATTTCTATTTTTTTAAATTAAAGCTCATCATTAAATTTTCGCCTAACATAATATATAATCAATTATGAAAGCTGAAGATTTTATAAACTTACAGATGAATTCATTAGAGATTGCGTTGAAGGAAGACATTCAATACCACGGACGGGATTATTTCAAAGACTTTTATATGGTTCCAAACTCTCTAAGTTCTGTTTCAGTCAAAGACATCGATCTCTCATGTTCTTTTCATGGAAAAAAGTTAAAATATCCAATTTTTGTTGGGTCCCTGGCTGGCGGTGAAGTAGGATTAACAAAAATAAACGAAACTTTGGGAATATTTGCAAAAAAATATAATATCGCTTAAGGCATTGGCGATCAAATCCATTGCATAGGTGAAACTGTGAAAGACCCAATAAAACAATCCTATTCAATAATGCGAGAGAAAAATCCAGATGGAGTAATTCTGGCTAATATTTCCGCCAAATACCTTGTTCAATCTGAAACTTATATTGAAGATGTCAAGAAGGTAATAAACATTATCAAAGCCAACGGAATTGAAATCTACGTTTCTCCACTTCGAGATATTCTATGGGATAAAAATGATTTTGGATTAGTAGGTATTATTCCCAAGTTGAAAAAATTGATAGAAACACTTGATATACCTGTTATCATTAAAAGCATTTCGACGGGATTAAGTAATGATGATATAAGACAATTGTGGGATATCGGAGTTTCTGGTTTTAATATTGGAGGAGTAGGTGGAACAAGTTTTGCCCGTATAGATACCTTAAATCATCTAACTTTATCCCAAAAACAATCAGAATCTCCAATAAAACGTGCTTTAGATTTCTTTGGAACACCTACAGTATGGTCTTTATTAGATATTGCCCTTAGACCAGAAAATAATGAAATTCCTTTGATAGTTGGCGGAGGCATCCGCAATGGGTTACAAGCAGTTAAAGCTTTGGCTATGGGTGCGGATTTAATCAGTTTTGCGTATCCGATTTTGATAGAACTAACAGAAGATTTTGGATATCCAAAGGAAAAAAATTTAGAACGTTGGTTTGAACGCTTGATTTTTCAAATTAAAACTGTGATGGCTCTTTTTGGTGCGAAAAATATTGAAGATTTAAGATCTTTAGTAAAATCACGAACTGTAATATTTGGGAGAACAAAAGAATGGATTGATGGAAGAAAACTCACCTTTCCTCCTAAATTTATCAGAAAATTGCATTAATTATTCCATCAATTTCTCGATTAGGGAATTAAGAACAACTAACTTTTTTTTGTATTTTGAATCCTTTAATAGTCGAATCTGAATTGATTTGGGTTTGATTTCCGAATTATCTAGGTTTTCTCTAAAATTATTAAAAAATCCTTTTACGTATAATTCCATTTCACGAGATAAGAGCTCTATACTTCGATGTAATTTATTATTCGTGTCAAAAACTGGAAATTCAATATTAAAAGGGTGCTTATGTATATTTCTTAAACTTCCTCGCGCACCTGTGCTACCTAGTAATTTGACACGTTCAGTTGTATAAGGAGAATTTAAGTATCCCATAATGTAATATGCTTCTTCTAAATTTTTTGGGACATAAAAATAGAGAGAAGTATCAATAATCATTGAATCTGTTAGAATTGCTGCTTTAACTATACTACCAATTCCTCCGTAAATTACTTTTGGAGTTTTAAACTGGCGCGGATCGGTCAATGCATTTCCATAGTTTAATCTTTTTTCAAGGGTTTCAATTTTCGCGCCGATTTTTTTATTTTTCAGGTAAATTTCTTGTAATTCTTGATAGTGCTTCATTGAAGATTGAGATTTCGGAGTTTTTAAAATATACTCATTGTTTTTCCCTTTTTCTAAAGGAAGAAATACATTATAGGGCAATAAATAATTAAAAGGGATTAAACCGGTACTTTTTGCAACTGAAAATATTTGTGATGAATCAACTTTTGCTTGTTCATAGGCAATAAACTTCCATGTGCTGTATTTCTTTGATTGTATTGATTTAGATGGCTGGATAGTTATTAATTTTAAATCATTTTTCTTCTTAATAATGTCAATAAATAGCAGATTTCTGGGAACTAGTGAAGCTCCTTGCCTAAAAAGCTTTTTATAATCTGATATATTTTCCGTTTGCTTTGGTAATTGGGATTCTGGTATCAATCTTCCTACATGCAAATTTTTATTTGGAGTTAAATTTGGTGCATCTGATCTGAATTCACGACCGCCTAAAATTTTGGATGGAATATAAGTACTGACTGATTTTAATCCTAATTTTATAGGATTTTTTGAGCAATGATATAATTTCCATCGAATTTTAATTCTTTCTGAAAAATCCGATATCCCCTTGTTAGCTTTAAAACAAAGATTGTGAATGCGAAAAACATCTTCATCAAAAGCCCATATTTCTATATTTTTTAATCCGCAAAATTGTCTAAATAAAGAGTGTTGAGCACCTGTTGCTAAACTGGCGGGAGTTACGAAAAATATTAATCCATCTCGTTTTAAAAAATCTCTAATCATTTTATAAATAAAAATCGTTGTTAATTCAGTAGATGTTTGATATTTTCCACCTCTTAAAATGCCCAATTCTTTACCTAATTTTTTGACCTGTTCTTTTTCGGATTTTGACGGTATTCGATTTAAAACCAACCATGGAGGATTTCCTATAATCAAATCAAATGAAGGGCTTTGAAATATTGGTTGGAACTTATTATCTGTTAGGAGATTTATTTCAAAAATCTTAATTTCCATACTTTTGAGCCAAAATCCATCATATGATAAAAATAAATTCGCTCGAGCCATAATACAAGCAATAGGGTTAATATCGCATCCAACGACATTATTTATTGCTTTTTCCTTCTCTTCATATGAGAGATTGCTCCTAACCACTAAATTAATAATTTCTAATAAAAAAGTTCCTGAACCACACGTTGGATCTAACGTTTTCATTCCAATCTTATAAACATCTGAAATCATAATCTGGGCTAAAGTAGGATGTGTGTAAAATTCACCCTTGGAATGTTTTGTAGTGTTTTCTATTAATTTTTGGTAAAGATCGGTGAATATATCTTCGTTTTCTATCTCAAAACTTGAGATATTGGAAATTAATTTTATTTGAAATTCTTTTATTTCCTTAATTTGTAAAAAACTTTGAAAATAATCCGGTAACTTGAGAATGTTAAATAATTTTTGAAGGAATGTATCTAATTGTTGAATTTCATTAATTTTTAAGGGTTTTAGCTTTAGGATTTTATGGATTAAAATTGATGTTATTGTAAATATTAACAGACAGTGTTTAACATATAAATCCTCTTTAATCTCATCAACAGGATATATTTTACTAAATTTTTCTGCCCATTTTTTGTAACCATCAATAATTTTATTTTTAGGCTCTCTAAAGGATTTTATTATATTTTTATGAATTTCTAATCCGTAATTACTTGTGGAAAAGAAGTTTTTCTCTATCCAATTTCTGGAAATTTTCACGATAATTATTCCCCAAATTCGCAAATTTTTAATTTTATGCATTTTTTATCATATTACTAATTTCAATTTTATTGTAAATTAGGACGCAAGCATATGGCGGCTTTACTTCAATATTTATCCCACTGGGGCTAAATCTTTCCTCGGAATGTATGATGTAGAGATGAAATACACGGAATTAAATTTCCCATTATGCAATCGACGAAGTCCTAATTTTATACGATTGAAATTTAAAAGAAAAATGGTGAAAAAATGGGCGACACATTAGAAATATCTGCATTGGTAGAAGGAGGAAAAGCTTCGGGTGGACCTCCAATAGGACCTGCAGTTGGACCTACAGGGATCCCGATCAAGGACGTTGTCGATTCCATCAATGAGAAGACTAAAGACTTCAAAGGGCTTAAAGTTCCAGTCACGATCTTGGTAAATACTGAAGATCGAACATTTGAGATAATAGTAAGTACTCCTATGGTTTCTGCTTTACTTCTTAAGGAACTGGGTATTGAAAAAGGATCAGGAGAACCAACAACCAACTTTGTTGGAGATGTTAGTTTTGATCAAATTTTAACAATTACCCGTATGAAAATGGACAGTTTGAATTCTTTGAATTTAAAAACTTCTGTTAAAACAATAATTGGAACCGCATATTCGTGTGGAATTACAATTGACGGTAAAACAGCGAAGGAAGTTCTTAAAGAGATTAATTCGGGTCTTTATGATGACAAATTAAAGGAGGGGGCTTAATACGAACGTTAATGAACATTCGGTAGAAAAAGCTCTTTCACAAGCTTTAGAGCAATCAGTCATCAAGATGGATGGAAAACCTGAAAAAGTGAGAAAATTCGATGAAACTGTGGATATAGTTATCAATGTTTGCGATGTCGATATTAAAAATCCAAATAATCGAATTGACCAGGAATTTTTATTACCTCATCCAATTAAAGGGAATCTCCGTAAGGAGAAAATTTGTTTCATCGTAAAAGATGACATGGAAATTTCTCTGAAGAAAATGGGGTATAATATAATTAATCCCGGGATGCTGGATGATTTGCAAAAACAATCCAAGAAGGAAAAAAAGGCAGTTGCTAATAAGTATGATTATTTCGTTGCAAGGGCTGATCTTATGAGGAATCTTGCAAAAGTTTTAGCTCGCTTTTTAGGGCAACAAGGAAAAATGCCACGACCTCAACCAAAAGGATTTGGAGTTATTAAACCAAATGAAAACCTTGAAGCATTTATATCCAAATTAAATCGAATAATTAAAATTTCGATGAAGAAACAATTAATTATTCAGTTAAAATTTGGTAAGAAATCCCAAGAATACAAAGAATTGAAGGAAAATCTTGATTCAATATTAACATTTGTAAAAGACCATTTACCGAATGGCAATTATAACATAAACTCAATTTTTATTAAAACAACAATGGGAAAAGCAGTTAAGGTTAAAGATACAGGAAAAAGGAGGCGATAATCTGAGATGACACAACAAGCTAACGTTTCTGCTCATAAAATTCAAGAAGTTGAGAAAATTAAGTCTCTTGTCAAAGATTTCAAGGTTGTTGGACTCGCAAAGTTAGAAAAAGTTCCTGCAAAAGCATTACATAATCTTCGCGATACCCTTAGGGGCGACGTTATTATTCGGATGTCAAAGAAGAAATTAATTCAGAGAGCATTCAAAGAGAGTGGGAAAAAGAATTTAGGTGAATTAGCAGATAACATTACTGGAATTACAGCAATGTTATTTACTAATATGAATCCAATAAAACTGGCTCAGTTTTTAGAGTCTAAAGCTGTAAAAGGTGCTGCCAAACCGGGCGATATAGCTCCTATTGATATTGTTGTTAAAGCAGGAGATACAAAAATTGCACCCGGACCAATCATTAGTGAATTATCTCAGAATTTACATGTTCAAACACTAATTAAGAATGGGACTATTCATATTCGTTCGGATGCTGTTACACATAAAGTTGGGCAAATGATAGACGCTAAACAAGCTCTATTATTGGGCCGATTAGGTTTAGAACCCATGACTATAAAACTTGACTTCTATTCTGCTTGGGAAGAAGGTGAAATAATTCCTACTGAAGTTTTACATTTGAATATTGATAAAATACTCGATAATGTAAGATTAGCCGTTTCGGAAGCATTAAATCTGTCTTTAGAATTGGGAATGATAACTAACGACACAATTAAACCACTTATGATAAAAGCTATTCGCTCTTCATTTGCATTAGCGTTGAATTTACCGATATTTATACCTGAAATGGTCGATCAATATATGGCTAAAGCTACTCGAGAGGCGCAAGCAATAAATGGGGCTGTCTTCAAAGGTGAAGAAGAACCCGAACAAGAAGAAGAACCTAAACCAGATCCCAAATCCGAAGAACCTGCTGGATTGGGAAGTCTCTTTGGCTAAGGAATCTCTAAGGTTAAAATAATAAAATTTTTTTCAGATCAAAAATTAAAAAAAAACAAGTGAAAAATTATGGAATCTGTATACGCAGCACTTCTATTACACAAAGCAGCCAAAAAAATAGACGAAAAAGGTATTGAAAATGTCTTGACTGCTGCTGGTGTTGAAGTTGATAAAAACCAACTAAAAGCGCTTGTCGCTGGGTTGGAAGGAAAGAACATTGATGAAATGATTGCCAGTGCATCTGCAGCTCCTGTTGCAGCCGCAGCATCCGCAGCTCCTGCAGCTAAAGGTAAAAAAGGCAAGAAGAAAGAAAAGAAGAAGAAAGAAGAAAAACCAAAAGAAGAAGAGCCTGAAGGCCTTGGTGCCCTTTTTGGCTGAGCTTCTGGATGTTTTCTCTTTTTTGGCAGAGCCCTCGAGATATATTGAGCAATACTCTGCATAAACAAAACAATTTTTTTTATATTTATTTTTTTAATCGTCAATATTTTACTAATGTTTTTGTTGATAGAATTATATATTGAAGTATTTACTAACAGAACAGAATTGATGGTTTTTATTTTATGAAACTTGACAATTTATTGCGTGAATACAATCATTCAATAGAAAAGAAAGATTATAATAGAGCATTAAAGGCAATAAGAGAAGTTTTATCATCCGATTCTAAAAACCTTGAAGGATGGGTTAATTTAGCTAAATTGTATATTGAGCATCTTAACCAAAATGACAAAGGTCTGCGAACTATTCAAAGGGGCTTAAAACATCATAAAAATAATGTTGAGTTACTCGAACTTCAAGCCAAAGCATTTTTTGATCTGGAAAAATTGGAACAATCTTATGGAACGGCAAAAACCATAGTTCAATTAAACCCAGATAATAATAACATGTGGGAACTAATTGATAAAATCTATTTTGTAAAAAAATCATTACGACCCGAGATTAAGGAGTTTAGAACGTCCCTTTTTGAAGAATATCAAAGAATTGGAGAAGAGCATATTCAAAACAATCAAATAAATGAAGCAATTATCAATTATGAGCAAGCATTAAGTATTAATCCTGAAAACGAGCAAATAAAGTACGATTTAGCTCGCCTTTACACACAACAAAAAAATTTTCTAGTCTCTCAAAAATATATTAACAAAATGAGGGAAAACAATCCAAAGGACTTCTCTTTATTAAAAATTGCGATGAAGAATGAATACCAGCTTCATAATTTTGTTCCATATTAATATTTCAAATAGGTTTAATCGGTTTTGATTTTAATAGGTTAAATAATAAACATGAACGTTCTTTTGCTAAGATTTGTTCTATGGGAGATAGTCCAGATTGGAGTTTCGTCATGCTTAAAAATATTCCGCCTTTTTTAATATACCATTTCGGGTTTAACTAAGGAGGGTGGTAGCAATCGATCTAGCAGAGAATTAACAATCCACTACATCTCTTAAAAGAAAAAAAGATAAAAAAAACATTACGGAAGGCTATGAAAGCAATCGAAGTCTTTTCCCTCTCCATGAATCGTTATATATTCTACAAATTCTCGAATAATAAGTTCATCATTGAAAGTACGGATAGACGACATATTTAAGGCGGAATCATATCCACCCAATATTTGCTGAATTATAGAAGATGGATAATAATTCGATTGAACTCTATCTCTCATTTCCAATGAAATCGGTACTGCTTTTTTTAAAACCATACTTTGTTCTGGATTTCCTGTAACGATCACTTGTGAACCACCAGGCTGTCCCCAGTGTTGAATAAAATGATGATTATTTCGAATGAGATGGCGTGCACGGTGATCAAGATCTGCAGGATTTTCAAAATTCAAAACAGAATCAACTACAAAATAGGCAAATATATAGAGGCCCTTCAATTCTACTGCATTCTCTATTTCATTATTTTCGAAACCTGCATAAAACATCAAGATATCTCCTTGATTCATCCTACAAAGAGTGGTATAAGCTGGAATGCCTTGTGAAGATCCATAGGTATATGTTATAAATTCTGGATCAATATGGACTCGCTTTTCTCTTTCCGATTCTGGAATGAAAGGTGCCACCGAGATCCCATTCCATTGCATATCTGTATATCTAAGAAAAGGAAGATTTTCTCCATAATCCTCGATATTTTCTAAAACATGGATAAACAAATAACTTAGATCCGAATGAATAACACTAAAAAACCCCCCGTTTGAACTATCGGCTCCTACACGTAATAAATATAAAGTCATTTACAATCAAATTAGATTTTAGCTTTAAAAACATTGCTGTTTAGCTAATATTTTTATTATCTAAAATTGTGATTAATGATATTTTTTTCGGACTATTTAAACCTTCAATAAATTTCGAACTTGCCCTCCTAAGTGCAAACGCAGTTCGTTTTTAATACGGGTCATCTGTTTCAAGTTTTTTCCTGAACGGAAAATTTGCTTGACGCTCCT
>JAUWOE010000207.1 GCA_030612265.1 Promethearchaeum sp. | reverse complement strand
CGACGCTGATGGTACCGACATAAATTATTATTGGATTGTGGGGAAAAAACGAAAAAAAGTGGAAGCATGGTTGTATTGAAAAAGAGAAATTAAAGTTACAAAAAAAAGAAGGTAGGTTTACCTATAATTTAAATGTCTCTGATTTTAGAATAGAAATAATATTTTCTCTAATATTATATCCAATTGCAACCTGGAATGGATGCGGCAATAATCCAAATCTTTTGTATCCCAAAGCAATTCCAGGATCTATAAGGATTTTTTTATTATCTGTAGTAACAAAAACGCATAAACTCCTAACACCAAGCGATTCGGCACCGAGAATTTTGATTTTCATATCAAAAACTATGAATTTTGTTCAATTTTTCCGTTATAATATTTTACAATCTGACTGTTTAAGAAGTCGGTATTAACATCTAAAATGCCATATCCTCTTCCAAGTTTCTCTTCTCCAAATTGTTCATAATTAATTTCTGGATGAATTCTGAGGAATTTTGCTTTACCAATCTTTCTCCCATCATATGTAGAAGTAGAAAAAAGAGTTATTAATCGATTGCTCCAAAGCAAATTGTATCCTTGTGAAAATTTTTGATGACCTCTTATAAGTAAATCAAATTGATTTAATTCCATAAAATCATTGAAGGCTTGCTCAGAGAAACGGGGTCTCCCTGTTTCGGGATTAGGGGTAACGCCTTCAAATAATTTGGGATCAGGGTCTGCCCATAGCATAGTTTGTGAAAGTGTATCCATATCGAAATGTTCTTTTTGGTAGCAATTTAATCCTGTTTCAATATCTTGAAGTTTTAAAGGATGATAATTATTAACATCGAATGGAATTCCACCATGCAAAGCCAAAATCTTCTTATCACCAACTTTACACATAAATCCAAGTGGGAGTTTGCTAAAAAATTTAATAATAAGTTCCCAAATTGGAGAAAAACGTTCCTTTGTTTCGGCTTTATCAAAAAGATGTTGAGAGAAACCATATCTAGAGCAAACAGATGAGTCTTCATGATTTCCCCGAATTATATAAACATTATCTGGAAAAAGTATCCAGAATGATAAAATAAAGGCTAAATTTTGAAGATCAAATGGATTACGATCAACATAATCGCCCAAAAAAATAACTTTGATCTTTGGATTTACTTGGAAGGCCTTGATAAGATAATCGATTATTTGGTATGTATCAATAAAACTACCATGAGTGTCACCTATAAAATAATAGGTAGAATTTGAAGGATTATCGTCTCTGATAAATTTATTGTATTGGCCCCGAGAATATTTGCTTTTTAATAGTTCCAAACCCATTGAGAATAATGTAAAATAATTTTCAAGAAGATCATTTGGTTCGTTCTTAAAATATCGTTCAGGTTCTAACCCAGCTCCGGCAAAATATCTGAAAAACCATTGCCAAACAAAATCTGGTCTTTCTTGACGCGCAATTGAATATAAAATATCACGTAACTCATTTGGATTTTGATTTGAAGTAGGTTCACTCATTTTTTAACCTTTTTTAACCTTTTTTAACCTTTTTTATTTACAATTTTAAACGAAATTCGGTAAGTTTTACCATCTGGGGCATCAAAGGGAATTTCAATGATTGTTTTACCGATATTAGCATCGGATAATTGAATAACTACATTATCTAAACCTTTAATTGGAACATTATTGTAAACCTGTTGATTTGTTGAAGTTAAATTAGAAATAAATGATCCCAATTTTGAATAATTATCGCGAATATAAGCATAATTTCCTTCAATATATACTTCCAATGAAAATTTTCCATCAGATGTTGGAATCAGCGCATTAAAAAGATGACCATCCATTTCATGGTTCTTTCCAGCTGATATGACTTCATCTCTTCCAATTTTTATAACTTTTTTTTCAGATAGTTGAATAAATGCATCATTGTAATCGCAAAATAAGAATAACTCGGATTGTTTTTGATCGGTTCCATGTGTTTCTTTTAATGTAGCATCATACAACCATTTTAAAGCATCATAAACTTTAACCATGTTTTCCATCCGATCGGCGGGTTCATATTGGGTACAAAATTCAACCAATCTTGAAAAATCTGGAGGCAATTTGGGATAATAATCTCCTGGATGAAGAACAAAATCCTCATTTGTTGCAGCTGCGCTTGCATAATGCCCTCCTGAAAATAAATAAAACATCATATGTCCAAACATATAAATATCAGATGCGGCAATAGGTTCAAATCCTGCCATTATTTCTGGGGGAGTCCCTCTATTCCTTATCCCTGTAGCTTCTGGTGCAGATGTTACATAATATGGTTTTCGGGGATTGTACATATTATCTATTCCTACTTCTTTAGCAACCCCCCAATCGATAATAACGGGTGTAAATTCCTCTGAATATCTTTTCTTTATTATTATTGTATTTTGAACAGTAAGATCACGGTGAACTATTCCTTTTTGATGTACGTAATACATGTGCCTAGCAATTGGCATCAAAATATCTTTTATCAATAATCGTAATTCTTTGATATTAAGTTGCCCTAAATTTTTATAACGTTCTGTATACCATTTATCTAAAGAAACTCCATCAATATATTCAAGAAAAATATAGTATTCAGGTATTGGAAATTGTTCAAGTTTTAGGGATCCCAAAAGATGCATGGAAGTCTCGGGAGAACTGCTCTGGATTTCGGTAATTTGGGATTCTCTAATCCAGTATTTATTACAATAATTTGAACCGCTCTCGGAATCATGATATCTTGTATAAAAAAATTCTTTTAATGCAACCATTTTTTTTGTGTTAATATTTCGAGCCATATGCACTGCTCCCATGCCACCAATTCCAATTTTTGCTGTGATCTCATGGATGTCATTATCCAATTTTAGTCGATCTCCAATTTGAATCCCAGGATGATTTTTTATTTGAGATATTGTTGGTAGTGATTTTACTTGAGGTCTAGAGGCAGAAGTAGGAAAAGGTTGAAATGTTTCTAACGTATCTTTGGAAATCTTATCTTTTGATACAACTTCTGAAGGAAAGGGTTGAAAATTATCGACAAATGGTTTTTTCACTTCATCAGGTTTTTTAATTAATTCCCTTCTTTTCGGAGCCGGAGGATGAACCTTCTTTAATGTTTTAATAATGGATTTTCCTATATCTCTCCTTGGTGATGGGGGTTGTTTTGGTTGAACTGCAATTGGAGATGAACTCGAGCCCCGTTTTCTTAATTGAATTAATTTAATTGACCCGTTACATGCAGAAGATTGACACTTTATTGCCTTTTCTCCATGCAATTTTGTAAATGCTCGCTTATTTTGAGTTAAACCGCATTTTTTACATCTAAGTATAAATCTACCATCGATTGGGTCTAATTTTGCATTACCGCAACTATTACATGAATTTGAACTACCAGGTTCAAACAAGAATAAACTTTTACATTTAGGACATTGATAAAATTGCTTTTCATTGGTTGACATTGTAACTTATTTATTAATTAATTCTTTTCACTAAAAAATTTGTAGCAAAAATTATTTTTGAATACGGATGTATTGTTTATACTATGGAAGAAAAATTAACGAAAAAGGAATTTATAAAAGTCCTTGCTGGCTCTGTTAAACCTCGACTGATGAACGATAATGATGCTCCCCTTGATGAATTAGTTCATCCTCTTTCATACTCTTTAGATAATAAAAGACATCCTGATATGCAAGCAGTTCCTATGGCTTATAAATATTCACGAAATTTTAAGAAACTATTCGACGAACTTAAAAGAACTTAAAAGAACTTAAAAGAATATAAAACAAGGAGCTTAAAATTAAATATGCAATTGATTTTCTTAGGAGTGTCAGCTGCTACTCCAACTCAAGATAGAAACCTTTCTTCTTTCGCACTTAGATTGGATTCTGGTGAGTTACTAATTTTTGATGCTGGTGAAGATGTTCAACGTAGATTCGAAGCTGCAAAATTGAAATTCAATGTCCCCACTACTATCTTAATTTCCCACCTTCACGCAGACCACATCACGGGTCTCCCAGGGTTACTGTTTAGATTTCATTTAAATGAAAGAACTGCTCCACTTAGAATAATCGGGCCTTATGGAATTGCTTCCTTTTTACTTTCACATTACCATTTCATAGGATTAAAAGCAACAAAATATCCTTTAACATTAATTGAAGTGCAATATCCAAGAATTGACACCCCCCCTGAACAGATGATGATGACTCATTATAGTTATTTTTTATCTGAAAATATTCACCGTCATATTATTCAACATACTTTTGATGATATTTTTGTAAACAAGGATTATAAAATTAAAGGGATGTGGGTGGATCACAGTGTTCCTACAATGGGTTTTCGATTTGAAGAAGCAGATCTTGATGGAAAATTTGATCCTGAAAAAGCACTTGAATTAAATATTCCAAAGGGGCATTTATGGGGTATAATGCAAGATGGCCAAAATATTGAACTAGACGGCGTCACCATAGATCCTGTAAAAGAGGGGATAGTTTCTGAAAAAAGACCGGGGCGTATAATTGCATATAGCGCCGATACTGCTATATGTCCCGAGCTTATTGAATTGGCAAAAAATGCTACAGTTTTTGTTTGTGAATCCACATATGCATATTTAGATGAAGATCTTGCTAAGGAAAAGTTGCACCTCTCAAGCAAAATGGCCGCTGAAGCTGCTAAGGAAGCTAATGTTAAACAACTAATTTTAACCCACTTCTCAAGTCGGTATAAAAATATTGGCACGTTAGAGAATGAAGCCAAAGAAATTTTCCCAAATACAAGAGCCGCGAAAGATCTGATGACTTTTGAAATTAAATTAGAAGAATAGAAAGATTTAAAATCTTTTTAGAGAAGATTTTATATGAAAAAAAGGGCGTCTTATCTACTCTCAATTATTACCATGATTTTCTGGGGAACAGCATTTCCATTCTCTAAATATATCATTGATAAGTCAATAAATCCAATTGTTTTTCTCGCTTTAAGAATGTCCTTTGCTTTATTGTTTTGTTTTGGGTATATAATATCTACAAAACAAATCAAAAAATGGTTTCTCATGTTCAAGCGTAATTTCTGGCATCTATTAATACTGGGAATGATATTATATGCTTCTTCATACATCATTCAATATTTTGGCGTAAGTTATACGACTGCAATTAATCAAACAATTATAAGTAATACCACAACTTTTTTTGTTGTTATTCTCAATTTAATCCTTTATCGGCATAAACCTACAAAAATTTTTGTAATTAGTATGATAACAGGTTTTTTAGGAGTTCTTCTTATTATGTTGAACGATAATTTACAATTTTCTTCGACAACAATAATTGGAGATTTACTAACACTTCTTTCATTTTTCATATGGTCATTATATATTGTTTTCAACCGTAATATTAGCATAAAAGAAAGCCCTCAATTTGTAACTTTATCAGTTTTTATTTGGGTATGCTTCCTATTAGTGCCTTTATCCTTTGGATTCGGGATAGTTGAACAAATTGAGGTTTTGAGTATTTCAGATTGGGGAGTTATAGCTTATTTGGGCATTATTTGCAGCGGAGTATCAACTTTGTTTTACACAATTGCGCTTTCCAATGAAGAAATTCCCTCTGAAAATCTTGCATTAATTGGTTTTTTAATTCCAGTAATTGGGATATACACTAGTTTTCTTGTTTTAGATGAAGAAATCAATTGGCGTATAATTGTGGGTTGTATTATCGTAATTTTTTCTGTTTTTATTATAGAATCAAAAAAAGAAGAAAAATTGGAGCTTTGAGCTGTTTTTTCGTTAAAGGATAAAAGAGATGCAATATTTCTTATTTAGATTTAATAAATTTGAAGAAATAACAAAACTAGATTAGAATAATAAAGAAGTTAAAAAAATTAATAAATTAAAATTGAATTAATGTCCGCCTGCAATTCGTGGTAGGATCACTATATCTGAACCTTCCTCGATTCTATCATTTAAATCAACCTTTTTGCCATTAACAAGGATTGCAAAGAATTTTGATTCTAATTTCAAATCTTTGAGTAAATCTGTAACAGTTCTAGATGTTTTAACACGATAGCTTTTTAAACTTCCAGTTGATTGTAGTTTTGTTAAATGTTCCATATTTTTTCACCAAATAACGTATTTTACTAATTAAATATGTAGGGCTCGACTTATTAAAATTTTTGTTAATATTTATTATAGTAAATTTAGGTTAAAAAACAAAATTTTTTGATAGTTCTAATATTATTTACTTTAGAACTCATTAATCTTGGGAGAGGGTGAAAAATCGAAGAGGATTTCATTTTTGAAGAGCCAAACGAATTAATTGTTATGGTAAAAAATTTTCTAATTGACATTCAAAATGCAAGTACACAAGAGCGAAAAGATCTAAAATTATATGATTTTTTATCGAAATTATTTACCAAATCAGAATTTGTCGCAGATAGAGGTGATTTTTACGAAGCCGCTGGTCGCTTATTTATCGCGGCTTATTATTTGGAAGAATACCATCCTAAAGAATCTCGAGATATATATCAAAAAGCTTTAGAATACTATATTCTAAGTTTAAATAAAAAAATCAAACAAGGTGCATTTCAAGACGCAACTAATGTATCTTTGAAAATCGCTAATATTTTTATCAAAAAATTGCAAAATTATCAAGAAGAATTAAAATATATTAAGAAAGCAATTGAATTAATACAAAATCAGATCGAAATCCTACAAGTTGGTGGGAATTTTCGAGAACTCTGTGGAAAATATCAAACTCTTTCAATCTTGTATGAAAAAATAAATGATTTTCCAAATGTAATTTCTTCAGCGAAATCCGCTATAAAGATTGGTAAAAGTATTAAAGATTATTCTATCATAGCAAATGCATA
>JAUWOE010000162.1 GCA_030612265.1 Promethearchaeum sp. | reverse complement strand
AGAAGGAAGCTTCATCTTTGATTTTCTTTCCATACTGAACAGATAGCGATTGAATGAAATAAGATGCTTGATTTTTTGAAGATGTATAGGATCCCTTTCCAAAATTCATTTTTTTTCTTTGTTTCTTTCGAATTAAAGTTGAAAATCGATCTTGCATGTATTTTTTAGCCTTTAGATCATCTTCACGTGAATATTGGTCGGTGATTGGAAGAAAATGGATGAAATTTTGCTTTGATCCATCCTTTACCTTCTCTTTTGTTAATTGAAGATCCATATATTTTTTATCAAGTTGTTGAATAAGATTAAAAATTGAATCGGAACCCAGATTGGTAATTTTTTCAAGGGATGTAGTAATTTCTCCCGAAATTCGATATTTATCACCGCGTCTGATGAATTCTCGCTTTAGAAATTTCAATATCGTTTCCATTTTTTCATCTTTTGATTTAGAAAGTTGCTGATCTATATGAAGAAACATTGACATCTCTTGCGGTTTACGCCAATAAGCGATTATTGTAATTCCTAAAAATAATATGATTAAAATTGGTAGAACTAAGTGATCATAAGTGATAAAACTGGAAAACCATCCTCCCCTTGCTAAATCTCCTTCAGTGAAAATCATTCCGATGCGCGCTGTGGTCTGGGCAAAAATTGTACTTATTAAAAACATTACCAACCCGTCCTTAGAAAGGAATGCCAAACCAGTTTGAAAGGTTTTTGATAAATCCGCAACAATCCAAATAAGGAATATTATTGCAATGATAAATTCAAAGAAGAAAAGACCTCCTCCTGATGAAGAAGTTCTATTCAAGACTATACTAGTCCCCAAAAGAAAATTAGGATCTAAGAAAAGATATAGAGCAACATTATAAAGAGCGTAAAAGAACATTACAAATGTGATCCATGCAAAGGTGGAGCTATCAAATGCTCCAGCTTTTCTGGTATCCCCTTTTTTATATGTTAAGGCCGATTGCAGGAGAATAAAAATGAAAATGAAGAGAAGTCCGACGTAAATCATCGGCATCACAGTTTGCATCTCTGTTCTATAGAGATCTACTGCAATATCAGGAGCTTTTGAGGGATGTCCAATTTTATCTAAAGTAAAAATTACGATATAATAACGAAAGATAATAGAGATAAATGTTAGAACCCCAAGAATGAAATATGGTGTAAATCGAGCAAGAAATGTTCTAAATGGGGAGTATTGCTCAGTCCATCGCATTTCTAATTTTACTGCAAATTGTTTACTTCCAGAATATAACCGGATTGATTGAAAAATTAACCAAATCGTCGATCCGATTAACATTAAGGGATATTCATAGCCCCATAGATCATCCATGAAATAGATTATGGCAAAATTTCCAATTACTAGGGAGATAACAATTAATATTTGTTTTATGGCGGTTTTTTTCCCGAAAAACCAAGCTATTATTTTTTCATTTGAAAAGAGTAGTGCCAGATCAATAAAAGTAAAAGTTAGAGCAATTCCAAAGGTATAAGGATTCAAAAAGCACATATAACTTAAAATTGTAATAAACAATGAATCAGTTTCACTATAGTTCAATAGGTAAACAAAAATGAATGAATATAACGCAAAAAACATGAATAAACCTATCATGGGCTTCCCGATGAATGAAGCTTTGTCAATGCGTTTCTGTTTCTTGGTGCGACCGAGAAATAATTCGCGAAATGATATTAATTTTTGTTGCGCATTAAATTTTAAATCCATATGTTAAATAAAATTAAATCAGTATACCTAAAATAATTAGCATATAGATAATAAAAATTGAAAATATATGTGGAACTGCGATAATTGTGGTAAATGCTGTATCGAGTTTACTAATCAAATTAGATTTCAATGTGATGAAAATTTATTAACCTTATTTGAAAAATCTCCAAATCTACAGCAAAATCCTTTAATATCTTTATTTTTTCGAATAAAAGAATACTTTAAGAAAGATATTGACGGAAAAATCTTCTATTTTGTTCCTACAAAATCAGATTTGTTACCCTTTTTGAGTGTAAAAGATAAAAATATATTCAATAATTCAAGTGACACTGATCTTAATTGCAAAGAATGCATGTTCCTTTCCTGGAAAACTGTAAATAATGGAAGAATATCTTTCTGTCAAATTCACAATTACAACCCTAAAATGTGTAAAGATTACCCATCCAGTAAGGGTGGCGTCTGTTTAAACCATCCAGAGAGATATTATACTATGGAATTTTTTGAATATCAAAAGAAGAAAATTGGATTTGCAATTAAAGTTCTAAAGAAAATCTACGGCGAAAAGGTAAAGTTCCAGATTGGATTTGATATAATATGCTTTTTAATGGATTTTGGAAAATTTTCATATGATAGAGTTCGAAATTTTTTCATTAAAAATTTCCATATATCATCTTCTGAATTCGTTAACGCCGTTCAAGAATTTGTAAAACTTTCATTGATTTTTAATGTGAACGGTGATATAGAATCTATCTCTATAAAGGAAACTGAGCGATTAGTCGATGATTTGATGGATAAATTTGGTTGGTAAAGATTAATAGATGAAATGAGGGATAAAACTTTATATTAATAATAATTGATTTTCTTTTGTGAGTTCAAAACCTTCTCCATCATCCCAAGAAACTATTCTGGAATTTGTAAAAAGAGCAATAAATATGCTGCTTGACAATCAAATCTCCGATACATTGATTCTTTCCAGCCACAAAATCAATTCTATTCTGAAAGATAAATGCGGTGTTAATTTTAAAGTAGATCGCATAGGGAGAGCTTTAAGTAAAATAGCAAAACAACAAGAATTAAAGCGAATTTCGACTCGTATTCCAAAATATGAACTTAAAGCATCAAAATTTAAAAGATTCCGTCTACCTGATTAAAAAATGACAAGTAATGAACAACGTTTTAACTTGTACGTTAATGATGCGACAGCTGTTTATAAACGCGCTACAGATGCAAAGTCTAGTAAAAATATTATCAGACTTGCAAACAAAACAATGCAAGTAATTGACCAAGCAATTAAACTGGCACCAATTATAAAAGCCAAAGAAAAAATTCCTTATCTTAATGAATTTATTACTTTGAGTCATGCCCTTATTGCTGAGGCACATTATAATAATAAAGATCTCAAATCTGCAGTTGAATCCTTTAATATTGCGCAGAAAATTAATAAAACAACTCTTGGAAATCAAGAGACGTATATTCGTGATTGTTATATTCTTTCAAGACTTATGAAAATAGCTAAACTACAAGAAAATTGGAAAATATCAGATAAATTCGCTCAAAAAATTTTTTTCTCAACTAAAAAGTTAGAAGTTTCTCACTCACTAAAAGCGCTTAAATACCTGAAAAAAATTAAGGATGTTTTTATTGAAAGTAAAAATTTGGATTATATCAATAAATCCTATTCTGAAATGCTTAAAATATGTAAAAAAAAAGAAATTTTGAAAGAAGAATCGAAAGTTGCAGCAGAAATATACGATGATTATGCCAAATACTTATATATTGTCCTAAAAAAGACAAAAAGTGCTGTCAAATATTATAAAAAAGCGGAATCGATTCTGGAAGAACTTAATTTAAATTCTGAAGCGCAAATTATAAGAGAAAAAATTGAACTAATAAATAAAAAATCATCTCACTGAAGAAGATGATGCGCTAATACTTTCTGGACATCATAAATATTCACTTTTTTATTAAATTTCTTCTCTATGGTGGTTGTGATCACTTATTTTAATCTTTTTTTTCTTTTTCCCAAGCATTTTTTATTCTTTGATTTTGATCTTTATCTAAAAACATCCGAAGATATTCTTTTGGCGTTTTATTCATTGGACAGGAGAAATTAGGGCATTTTTTACAAGTTCCCCCCTGAAGCAGTTTATTTAAGAACATTATTAATCCTAAGAATCCAACACCAACTACAATAAGTCCGATTAATATGACAATATTATCTTCTTTACGTACAAAATACAACACAATATAAAAAATCAACATGACAAACGCAAAAAGATCTATAAATGCACCAATAACAAACATCAATGATTTTTCAAGGTTGGTCATTGGTCCAGGATGATACTTACGGATCTTTGGCATACCCCGAAGTGCCCAACATTTTAAAAATTTTCCTTCTTTTTGATAATAGGGGCAGTGAGCACATAATAACCATGGTTCGATGAGGATAAAATTTAAAATATTTGTGATTGCATATAATAATAACGGCCACCATGTTTGAGTCAAAAAACCTCCAAGTGTTAGAATTATACAAGCAAATAAACGATAAATTAAGTTTAAAGCTGTAAATTTGTTAGAAAAGGTGTGATCAAATCGGCACAGCAGTTTTCCATTTAATTCACACTCTTCACAATTCACACTTTCATCAGCAACACAATTCAATTCTTCCATAAAAATATCCAATCATACATAATTATATTATTTTTTCGTTATTTTTTTATGTTGATTTACGTATAGATTAAACATGACAAAGTAGTATTAGAAGAAACACTCATCGTTCCAAATAAGAAGATAATTTATAAATTCAACAGTTGATATTTATTTAGATAACTGTTTGATTAAAAATTATCAATTACTTAAAGTGAATTATGATGGTTAAACTCAATCCAAATTTGAAAGAACGCCGATGGGGCTTTTTCTTTATGTTTGTTTTCTTTTTAATATCTCTATTTTATCTTTTCTATGATGGTTGGTTGTACGAATGGGTGAAATATGATTATACTGGTGCAAATCAGCATTGGGATTGGATAATCTTTGGGGATCTCGATTATGAAATAATAAATGGAGAATATGTATATCACTCCACACACAATTTGATGCATTTTATATACCTGTGCTATTGGACGGGAGCTGTTAATTATTTATATTTAATAACAGGAAATAAGTGGCTCAAACAGGGATCTATCGCAACGATGGCATTTGCGATGATGGCGTTCTTTTCATCAATTAATCCAATAAATGTTAAGGATATTTTTTCAAAAGATGTATTTACATTTCATTCATATTACCTGCAATTTGTATTTGACATTAATCATATCTCTGGAATCATAATGGGTTTTTACATTTTCAACTCAAGTATAAAAGAGGGTGAAGAAATAAACTTTAAGATGATCACACCCTTTATTTTGGGCACATGGGTATTATATTTAATAACAAAAGCTTTGATGATGCCCTGGCCTTTTTGGGCACCGGGTAGTGAACTAATTGGGGGGTACTACGATACTAATCAGATCAATAATATTCCCTTCCAACTTTATGGTTTTGAATATTTGCTGCTTGTGGTCCCCCTTTTATATCTCATAAATTTCTTAGTTAAATTTCTTACACGGAAAATTAAAAATCCTAAATTGAAGGCAATTGTCCCTTATGCTATATTTGCTAGTTTTACCATTTTCTTTGTTCTAATTGGCTTCATAACTCTTCAAGATATTCCGTATCAAGCATTTGTCCAACCACCCTAGGAAAAAAATCATCATTTGTCAAATGATGTTAATCCTTTTTTCTACCTAAAATTTTTATTAATTCTTATTTTTACTAATTTTTCAAAAATTAATTTCAAATAAATTCCTTAAATTACTTTTTTCTTGGTTTCTTTAATTTTATAATAATAATATGAATAATAAAAAAAAAAGGTTAACCAAAAGTTAACAAAGTTTTTAAGTGAGTTTTCGTATATTTTATATAAGAAAACAATATTTTCTATGAAAAAATTTTCAAACATAAAAAAAATAAGTGAATAAAAATGTCAGAAAAGAAAATTAAAAAAGAAAAGATCATCGGTATTGACTTAGGTACAAGCAATTCTGCAGCAGCCATAATGATCGGTGGTAAACCAGAAATTATCCCAGCTGCCGAAGGTGTTTCAGTGGGTGGAAAAGCATTCCCAAGTTACGTAGCATTCTTAAAAGATGGAACGCGCTTAGTAGGAGAACCAGCACGAAGACAAGCAGTCTCAAATCCAGAGCACACCATTCGAAAAATTAAGCGAAAGATGGGTTCCAACCATAAGATCACAATCGACAAGAAAACCTATACACCTGAAGAGATTTCCGCAATGATCTTGCAAAAAATTAAAAAAGATAGTGAGGACTACATCGGCGAAGAAATAATAAAGGCCGTAATTACAGTTCCCGCCTATTTTAATGATGCTCAACGAACAGCAACCAAAGATGCAGGAAGAATCGCAGGATTAGATGTAGTTAGAATTATTAACGAACCTACCGCTGCATGTCTTGCATATGGATTGGATAAAACCGATGAAAAAAGCGCAAAAATCGCAGTTTTAGATTTAGGTGGAGGTACATTTGATGTAACTATCATGGAAATGGGTGAAGGTGTCTTTGAAGTGCTTTCCACACATGGAGATACAGCATTAGGTGGAACCGATATGGATGAAAATATCAAAGATTGGATTGTCAAAAAATTCAAACGTCAAACTGATGTAGATTTAACTAATGATCCACAACCAATGATGAGAATTATTGAAGCTGCTGAAAAGGCAAAAATTGATTTATCCTCAACATTTTCAACAAGAATTAATCTACCATTTATTGCAATGGGAAAGGATGGGCAACCTTTAAATCTTGATCTTGAATTGACTCGTGCAAAATTGGAAGAACTTATCCATCCTATCTTAGAACGTTTGTACTCCCCAATGGAAAAAGCTATGAGAGATTCAAAAATCTCGAAAAAGCAGATTAATAAAATAATCATGGTTGGTGGACCAAGCAGAATGCCTTCGGTTCAACAAGCTTATGCAGATTTCTTTGGTAGAAAACCTGAGAAAGGTGTTGATCCAATGGAATGTGTTGCTCAAGGTGCTTCTATTCAAGCAGCTGTTCTCAGCGGTGAAGTGGAAGATCTATTATTGTTAGACGTCACTCCTTTATCTTTAAGCATTGAAACCCTTGGTGGAGTATCCACACCCTTGATTGAACGAAATACAACAATCCCAGTAGAACGCGCTAAAGTATTTTCAACAGCAAGTGATAACCAACCAAGCGTTGAAATTAATGTTTTACAAGGTGAACGCCCAATGGCTCAAGATAATATTAGCTTAGGACGATTCCATTTAGATGGAATTCCACCTGCACCACGAGGTATGCCACAAATAGAAGTTAAATTCTCAATTGATGCTAACGGTATAGTCAATGTATCTGCTAAAGACTTGGGAACCAAACGTGAACAATCCATAACCATAACGGGGCAATCCAAATTATCTGAAGAAGAGATTCAAAAGAAAATTAAGGATGCAGAACTTCACGCAGAAGAGGACAAAGTAGTAAGAGAAAAGATCGAAGCTCGAAATGAACTCTCAGGAATGGTATTCCAAGCAGAAAAATTGATGAAGGACAACGCCGATAAGGTTGAAGACTTAAAGGACGACTTGATCAAAGCGATAGATAGAGCAAAAGAACTAGAAAAATCTGAGGATTTGAATAAGATTAAAGAAGCAAAAGACAATTTAGAAAAATTGCTTCACAAACTTGCCGAAAAGATCTATGCTCAAGGTGGAGCACCAGGCGGGGCACCAGGTGGTATGGGAGGTATGGGAGGAATGACACCAGAACAAGCCGCAGCATTTGCTCAACAAGCAGCAGCCCAAGGTGGAAAGGGCGGAGCAGGATTTGGTAATCAAGGGGGAGCCACATATGAGTCTCCCGAAGAAGGCAAGAAAAAGAAAAAGAAAGTTGTTGATGTAGACTGGGAAGATGAATAAATCTTTCCTTTCAATCATCTTTAACAGAAATAATTTAATATAAAAAACCAGAAAATCGGAGAAAAGGGATAAAAAAGCAATTTCAACGCTTTGGTTCCTTTTTTTTTTTGTTCAAAATTTAATGCAAAATTTCAAGTAAGTTGCATAATTAAATTAATCAATCTTTATTTAATGAATAACCCATTAATAGGAATAAAAATGGCCTCAAAAAACAAGCGCGACTACTATGAAGTCCTCGATATAGACAAATCCAGTTCACAATCGGAAATTAAAAAAGCGTTCTATCGATTGGCAAAAACACATCACCCTGATCGCGGTGGTGACTCTGAAAAATTCAAAGAAATTAATGAAGCCTATATGGTTCTCTCAAACCCTGATAAACGAGCGAAATATGATAGATTCGGTTTTTCAGGTATGGATTTCGGTGAAGGATTTTCAGGTGGAGGATTTTCCTCATTTTCAGACATCTTCGATATGTTTTTTGGGGGTGACATCTTTGGTGGAAGTGGTAGGAACGGGAGAAGGAGAAGAAGGGTTGTTCATGGCGAAGATATAGAAGTAAGGGTCAATTTAAGCTTTAAAGATGCAGTTTTTGGCATAAAAAAGGAGATTAGTTATTCTCGTTCTGAACCTTGTGGTCATTGTGATGGTTTAGGAGCTCTTTCGCGCAGTGATATTAAATCATGTCCAACGTGTGGAGGTTCAGGTCAAGAAACACGCACAGTTCGTTCGATTTTGGGATTGATGAGACAAGCTGTAACATGTTCACAATGCAACGGTTCAGGAGAAACTATTCGAAAATTTTGTCCATTTTGTAAAGGAAAAAAAGTATTTATAAAGAAAA
>JAUWOE010000029.1 GCA_030612265.1 Promethearchaeum sp. | reverse complement strand
TCCCCTCTTTTGTCGATAGACTAGAGTAGTAAAAACAATATCGTTTGGATGAAATGAATCAAATAAATTGTTGAAGGATTTCAATTCAACCCTCTGGAAACGGCGACAAAATCGAATTACATTGATAATGATAATATTTTTTAAGATTAAACTTAAGATGATTTAATTGTGGCGGAAATTAAAGGTAAATTTGGAAATGAATTAGAAAAAGCTAAAAAACTGATAAATACAAATCCTTATCAAGGAGAACTCAAATTACGCGAACTTTTAAAACAAAATATTAATTTTGTTGAAAAACTTGAGTTAAAAATCAATTTAGCATATTCTCTTTTGGCACAATTAAAAGTTAATGAATCTTATAAAATGTATAATGCTGTTTTACATGAAGCTATTGAAAAAAAAAATCAAAAAGAAGAAGCAAATGCTTTAGAAGGTTTAGCAAACTGCAATATTTCTTTGGGAAAGATAGAAGATGGAATTTCACTTTGTATTCAATCAATCAAAATTTATAAGGAACTATCTTTAACAGAAAGTGAAGCAAAAGCCAGCAATACTCTTGCATGTTTGTATTTATCTAAAGGAGAACCTGATTTAGCACTTGAATTTTTTGAGAAGTCTTTAGATCTTACAAAAAACACAGAAACTATAATGTATTTAATGGCTTTAGGAAATAGTGCTGTAATTTATCTTAATAGAGGAGAAATGGAAAAAGCGACATTATACTCAAAAAGAAGCCTTGAAAAAGCAATATCATCAAATTTTGTTCGGGGAATATGTGTTATTCAGAATAATTTAGCAGATGCATTAAGAGCAATGGGAGAATATTCCGAAGCCTTAAAAAATTTAGAAGCAGCTATGGCATTAGCAAAAAAAATTAAAAATAATAAGTTTATTGCATCAATTAGCACAGGATTTGCAACTTATTGGATTGAATTAGGAGAATTAAAAAAAGCACTCAAAATGTTAAAAGATTCTTTAAATTTATATAAAAAAATTGATGATCCTTTAGGTCATATCATAGCTTTACATTGTTTTGCTCAATATTGGCTTGTTCAAGGCAATTTCCAAAAAGCAAAAGAGAATTTAGAAGAAGCCTTGCATGTAATTGAAGAATCTGGTGTAAGTGAATCAAAAATCGAAGTATTAATTTTACTAGCTGAAATATATGAAGGTATGGATGAAAATGATGAGGCTTATAGATATTTAAAACAAGGCGATAATCTATCTTGGGAAAGAAAATCAGAAATAGGACACACTCAAGTATTAATTCAAAGAGGACGGATCTCTATAAATAAATTGGACCTCAATGAAGCAGAGATGTCATTAATTGAAGCATTGCGATATTCTGAAAAAATAAAACATATAATACTGCAGTTTAAAGCAAAAATGTTACTCGCGCAAACTTTTTTGGTTAAATTTCTGCAAAACACTTCTAATATAAAAAATTATGATAAAGCAGTCTATTATATTTCTGATGCAATGACATTAGCTAGTTCAAAAAAATTAATTCCAAATTATGTTAATGCTTTAATTATCAGAGGGTTGCTCTACTCCTCCCAAGAAGAACAAGAAAAAGCAGAAAGTACTTTAACAGAAGCAATGCAACTTGCAAAAAACCATGGTATGAAGAATAAAGGTCAAAAAGTTCAAGAAAGGTTATTATTTATCAGTGCAAAACAATCGTCAAGCTCGTCAAAGAACCAATTAAGAAATTTAGTTTTAAGCCTTGCTTTAGAAGATATTAAGACAACAACTGCTTCTTACGTAGAATCATCAATTACAGAAGACGATATAGCTAATACTTTTATTGTTTCTTTTAAATTTGATGAAAATTTGGGACCAGTTATTCATGAAGTGGAAAATGTTGATTTAAATGACCGTGAATGGAATAAAAAAATTGTTATGACAGGAAGTCTTTTTTCAATTGCTCTGGGACAAGGTCAAGCTTATCACGTGGGGCTTTTTGGACCACTTCCATTTGGAGAAAAAGATCTAAGCTCAATTATTTACTCATTAATTATTAGAGATTTAACTCAAGTTCAAAAAAGAACACAGAATCAGACATATCTTTTATTATGTTTGGTATTTACTAAAAAAATGGGGCCAATTTTTTATGATCGCCAAAAATTAAAGGAGATTTTCGATAGCCAAACTAAAAATTTGAAAAATATTGAAGATATTGATAATAATTTTCTTGAATTTTTACGTAAAAAAATAATATCGGAAATGTTGGTAGATTTAGTACCTATTTAAAAACAAAATTCAAAAATAGAAATATCAATTTTTTGTCGAAAAAAACATTATTTGAATTTATTATTCAGTATTTTTCACGGAAATCTCAAAGATAAACATGATAACCCACCATCCATCTTCTTAAATTCTGACATGTCCAATTCAATTATGATAAAATTCAACTTAGTGAGTGTCTCCTTCAAATTATTATAACCTTTTGGCATAATTAAATAACCATTAACAAGTATACAATTCGCAGCATATTCTTCATCTTTCTCAACTTGTATAATATCAAATTTTTGGAAAAGAGGATTATCCTTAAATTCATCAATAGAGAGCAAACAATTATCCCCAATATAATTCAATCCGGATTTTAAATGCAAACTTTCTTTCATTTCAACAAAATGACATGAAAAACCATATGAACCAAGGATTTTTGCTAACTGACTAGCTCCTTCCTTATTTGTTCTGGAAGAAAGCCCAATATAATAACAATTATTAATTCGCATAATATCACCGCCATCCAACGTTCCAGGCGCTTCTATTCTTTCGATTTTTTCAAAATTATAATTATCATTTAATGCTTCAAAAATTGTATGCACTTCTCCTTTCCGCGATGGTGCACCTGGATTTGTTATAATTGCACATTTTTCATTTACTATAGCCGTATCTTCAACAAAAGTCGAATCTGGATAGGTTTCATCGACTTCTAATATATGAACTTCTAATCCGCATTTTCTTAGGGCTTTAATGTAATTAGCATGTTGCTCTAAAACCATTTCATAATCAGGTAATCCTAAACTCGAGGTTGTTAATCCTTGGCTAAATTTTTTACACGGTTTCTTAACTATTGCACTTTTAAACATTTTTCATTTCCTTTTTTCAGTTCTTTTGACTACTTAAAAATAGAAAAATTTGTTGATAAAATTGCTGGATTATATAACCTATAAAATCTAAAAAAATAATTTGTAAAAATATAATAAATCTGAAAGAATCTAATCCTCTAGAATATCTAATATTCGATTTGTTGTTGAACGCATATTTACAAATGCCAAATCCATCCGAGCATCCTCGTCTAAGACTCCAACAATAATATAATCCAGGCCTGCTTGCATAACTATAAATTTCCCCAAACTACCTTGAATGATACAAATATCAAGTTCCCCTTTTTTTAATTCAAGAAGCACTCTTTCACAGGTTGATAGGATGATGGCAGACATGGCGGCAATATGCATTTCTGAGATACCACTTTCTAAGATTGCGGAGACAATTAACCCTTCTCTTGAAACAAGGGCAGCCGATTCAAGGCCTTCAATTTTTTGCATGAGTTCACGCAATATAAAGTTCAGTTGAGCTTCTTCTTCCAATTTTTGGCACCAACGTTATCAAAGGATTAACATATTTGTAAATTTTTTTTTCGTACAATTCGATAAATACTTATTAACAATTATAATTTATGCAAACCGCTTTTAAAATTTTCATAAATTAGTAAAAATGGTATTGAAGAAGGTAAAAATCTATTGTATCAAATTGAGGAAAAATGAAAAAAGTTATGAAAAAAAGGCAGAATTAACGAAAAGGTATGTGATGAAATGATTTAAAATTCACCTAACCAATCATTGAACTATTCACTGAAGTAATTATTGAATGTTTTATTTACCACATTGATGCGATTATTGATTCGCTGAGTTCTATCGAGTCTGCTCTTAATTGCCTCATTACAAATTTTTTTCCCTACATTAACCATCGGATTCGAACTCCAATTTACATTGAGAAGCAAACATAGATAATATACAGTTGTTTGAATAAACGCAATACCGAAACCGAAAGAATAGGGTGATACGGAGTGAAAAGTTAGTTTAGAAGATGGTACTTTCTGTTCCAAAAGGGCTTGGAAAGTGGCGTCTAGCTGATAATTTACGATCGAAAGCGCTGTTGATCCTTCTATCATCGGATTTTCACCTTCCTTTTGCTCTTCTTCTTCATCATGTTTTAAAATAACATCGGTGGGTTCTTGCAATGTAGTCCAAAGAAGCGGACTGGTATGACCCTTGCTCCCACCCAGAATTAATTCTAGAACTGAATGCTGGCAAAGTGGTGCGGCTTGATATGTTCCGAGGATCCCATTACCCTCTTTTCCTGTGCTTTCACTGATTTCTTGAACAAATAATCCGGTCAGGGCTTCTAACCATTGTGAATATGGCATTGAAAAAATGTTTCTATACCCTTTTTTATAAAGGTGGTAAACATAAACAGCAAATTGCAACGCGCTGTTAATATCAAAATTTGATTTATCCGATTCATCCAGATTTTTAAAAAGCGTATATCCATCTTCTAGTCCTTTCTGGACTTGTTCAACATTTATACCAGAAATTAAAGCAGGAACAAGCATTACAGAACAAACTGAAGCGGCAAATCTACCCGAAAGGTCGGGAACCGGTAAAATAGTTGCATTGATTTTTTTAACCATATCATTCATTGGTCCTTGGGATGATAGCGCGAGAATTTTATATTCTTTAAATAGCGGGAGTATTGAATTGACATCAATGGTTTTTCCTCCTCGTGAAATTGGGATTACAAGCGAATCGGCTGGAAGTGTTCTAAATAGAACTTCGGAAAGCTCGTGGGGTCGTGAGCTGTAAAGAAAATGAATATTTTTTTTTGTGAACAAGCTTAGGGCTTTCATAGTTTGATATGATCCGCCTGTTCCGATGATAATGAGATTTTTTAAGTTTAGATCTTCTATGTAAGGTTTGCAGATTTCCTTAAAGTGCGCGAGGTCTGCATATCCGTAAACATCCATAAAGAATGGATCATCCCAATTGGATTTATTTTCTTTAATTTTATCAACCGCTTTTGTGAGCAGTTCTTGTGGAAGTTTGGGATAATATTCTAATTCTATGGGAATTTCTGGCATATACATCAATAATAGTTTTTCATTAATAATTCCTATTCTTTAAAATAAATTGAGTAGAATTAAGTTAATTTTACCATGTAGTCTTCTATAATTTTTTTTGCTTCAATAAATACGCCTTGGACGATTTCAGTGCATTTTTTCCGCCTATCGTCTCGATCCCAATCGAATATTCCATCTTCAGAGTAAAATTCTTCCATATAATCTCTACATCGAAGAGAATTAAGTTTCTTAAAAATAATTTCTTTAAAGTTATCTCTTAATTCTTGAATTTTATCTTTATCGACACCTTTTTTAGACAAAATGAGTCCCATCGCAACCATACTACCTGAATTAGCACCACAAATTGAACCTTCTCCAAATCCACCACCTAAATTTATCATGCTAGGATGAATTATTTCTTTTTCAGCTTTTAAATTGAATTCATCTAGCAGACCGCAAGAAACGGATTGAGCACAATTTGATTAGGAATTCCAGTATTTCATTGGTGGTAAAGACTTTTTCATATTTCAGGGCTAACTCCTTTTTTTTTCAAAAATTCACCATACTCGATTAAGTTAAATAGCGCATCTACGCATCGATGGGGAGTTTGATAAGTTGGAAAAAGGTTATCGTTTAAATGTCTGAACATGCTATCATTATAACCCCAAAGATTTACAAAAATAATTGGAAATTTATATTTCTTTATTATTTTTTGAGCGTCTATTACGCTGGCTTCAGCCATCCCTCGCCATTGCATTAAGATTTCATGAGGTTTAGGTCTTTCGATGAATTCCTTTCCAATAGATTGGTAGTTGAAAAATTGATCTCCATAGGCACCATAGACAACCATCCCATCATATTCACCGGATCGTGCGATTATTCTTGGAACGTTAATAAAAAAGTCAACTGGGTTAAGACTGAACGTAAAATCCAATGGATTTGAAGATTGCGCGGTAGGGACGAGAAATTTATCGATTTTTTTCTTTATTTCATCGCTATAAAGTGGTAATTCTAATCCCTTTCTGCTAATCCTATCTGCCATTGTAGCACCAGGACCACCAGAATTAGTCATTACCATAATTCTTTTTCCTTTCGGTATTATCCCTAAAGGTACTAAACGGGAAAAAATCATAGCAGTATCAAAAAATTCTTCAACAGTGTAAGTCCGAATTATTCCTGTTTGTTTAAATAGTCCATCATGAACTGCATCATTCCCTGCCAATGAACCTGTATGACTTTTTACAGCCTTCGCGCCTCCCTCAGTCCCTCCTACATAAAGAACTATAATTGGTTTTTTTGGTGATATACGTTTGGCTAATTCGAAAAATAGACGTCCTCTTTTTATTTCCTCGATATAAAGCATTATTACATCAGTATAAGGATCAGTCTCAAAATATTCTAAACAATCACATAAATCGATAATCGCTTCATTACCGAGTGATAGGGTCTTATTAAGTAAGAGATTTCGCTCTTTAAGTATAGCAAAAGTATGAGAAACGAAAGTTCCGCTTTGGGAGGCAATTGATACATTTCCAGCAGGTAAGGAATATGTTTGAACTGTTGTATTTAGAATGCATTCTTCATTAGGATCAGCGGAATATTTGGTATGAGTATTTAAAATCCCGATACAATTTGGACCAAGGATGTTAAGGTCATATTTTGAAGCAATTTCTTTTAACTCATTACTGCCTGTATTACCCGTATCATTGTTCATTTCGCGAAAACCAGCAGTTACCAAAATTACGTTTTTAACCCCATTTTCACCTAATTCTTTTAGAATGCTTGGTACATGTTTCTTAGAGACAACTATCTCTGCAAGATCTACTTTTCCCGGGACGTCATTAATCGATTTATATGCTTTGATTCCGAAAATTGTTTCTAATTTGGGATGAATTGGATAAATTTTTCCCTTAAAGCCATTATCAATTAGAGTTAGTAATTGCAATGCACCCATATTGTACGGGATGTTCTCATTGGCCCCATAAAAAGCGAATGTTTGAGGGTTCATAAATTTCTCTAAGAAATTTTGTGCCATTTCATTTCAATTAACTTAAGGTCTCTTTTAAACTATTTTATTCGATTTTAGGATAATATGGTAAAAAAAAGAGTTTATATATTTGAGTATACACGTGTATATTGTTGAGTATGGTTGATAAAAATATTCCACTTCGAGTCAATGATGAATTAACTAAAAAAGTTGATGATTTAATAAAAAAAGGGATATTTAGAAATAGAAATGAAGGAATTAGAGAAGGAATACGCCAATTAGTTATGAAATATGATACACAAATGGTAACTAATTTAAAAAAAACACAATTCGCTCAGATAATTGCGAATTATCTTGAATTACATTATTCTGAAGATTTGGAAACGATAATACTATTTGGATCAGTCGCAAAAGGAACTGATAGTGAGGATAGTGATATCGACATTCTCGTTTTAACCCTAAATAAATATTCTTATTCTCAAAAACTCCATATAATAAACCAAATTGTTCGTCTCACTCAAGGTTTGGATCTTATTATTTCCCTCCAATTTGAAACAACTCAAAAATATATAGAACGTGTTAAAGAGAATTTTACATTTGAATCGAATGTAGTCAAAGAAGGAAAAATATTAGCGGGAATTATACCAACAGTTTGAAATTAAATAAAACAAATAAAATTTGTCCCACTTTTTTTTTTTATAAACATTTTAAAAAAATGCAACTTCTTTAAAATTATGTCTTTCTCTTGGCTTCAGTTTGGTGGGGGAATTATCAGTGGAATTATTCTGGAAAAACTCCAAAAATATCTTTTTAGAGGGGCTCGTCTGCGAAACCTTGAAAAAAAGAGAAAACACTGGATTTTTTCACCTCAAATAAGTAGAAAAAATGAAATAATTACTATGCCTGATGGAAAAAAATTACAAGCATATATCTATTCTTCAGATATTACTCCAGAAATCTCCCCAAGTGTATTATTTTTACATGGATTTGGAGGATTTGCACAAGATTTTAATTTTGAAAACATTTTGAGTTCAATTTGCCTTGCAGGGTATCGAGTATTCGCATACGATTTTCGGGCCTCTGGAAATTCACGAAAAAAGGGAGAACCTTCAATTTTTGGGTCATCAGATGGAGATTTCATTCAATTAATTTTTAAAGATGTAATTACTGCAATTAATTGGATGTATCACCATGAAGGGATTGATAAAGAAAACTTATCCGTAATTGGAGGGTCTCTTGGTGGTGGCATGGTTCTTAGTTCTGTATTACATGATGAAAGAATAAAGAAAATTATTGGAATTTGCGCGCCCTATGATTTTTCCGATGTTTTTAGAGATGGGTTTATTGAAGGCCCTTATATAAATCGGCTCTATTTTAAAATTTTGTTTAAGAAATTAACAGATATTGATGATTTCCTCTTAAAAGTCCATGATGTTTCACCAATTGTCAAAATAAAGAAGAATTTCAATTATGAAAACCGCGTCTTTCTTGCTCATTCTAAAAATGATGAGGTTATCTCATATGAAAAGCATTTTTTAAAAAATGTTGAAAAAATGAAGATCCCCCCAAAAAACACATTGATATTTGAAAGGGGCGGTCATGAATTCACAGGAAACACAGCACCATTAATTGCGCGAATACTATATTGGTTAAGATAATTTTTTTTTTAACTTTCATCAACAAGCTTTTTCAATTCTTTTTTACGCCACTTTGGAACAACTTTTGGAGGAAATTTCTCATAAACCTTACGTAGAATTTGCCTAATTTGCTCCTTTGAAGGTGGTTTGTCGCCCAGTTTTTGTTGCCCCAATAACTCTCCATATAATTTACATGCATACCATTGATCTTCTTTGGTGCCGTAGTATTTAAAAAGCGCAATTCCTATCCCGTAATCGTACCCCACGCACGATTTTAACATTTCTTCGGCATTACATTCAACACTGTTTGTTATGCAATAAATGCTGGCATCTTCACCGTAATCTTTAAAGCGGTGTGCCATATTTTTTTGGAAATACCAATGCATTATATTACCCAAACGGCCCCATTTTTTCCCGTCGTCAACGGTTCCGGCCAAATACGGATAATTCATTGGAATTACGGAATCCATCACTTTGGTTAACCCCGAATAATCTTGAGCGACTAATTTACGGCTATAAATGCGTGGACCTGGTAAATTAAACCAAGATGTGCTAATTTTTTTATCAACAGATTTGACAGCATCATTGAATTTTCTACCGTATTCAACAATGTTTGCCATTCTAAATTGATCCCACTCCTTGCATTTCATTATCTTATCGGATTTAGAGGGATATTGTTCAGCAAAAGCGGTTCTGCATTTTTCACATCCGCAAAAATCTCTATAACCGTGGTGATACCTGATATAATCCGCCAAAATACCATCTACATGATAATTGGAAGCGATTTCTTTTACGAGATCTACCATATAATCGATATGTTCGGATCTTGGACAATGAAATGCGGTTAGTGGAATATAACCCTGACCACGTGCACTACGTGAAGCTCCGATTTTTTCATCAATTTTATCTGTTAAAAATGGGATTTTTTTCTGCATCTCTTCCAAAGAAATTCCTTCGGGCAAATCAACCCTCATTTCTCCTTCAGGATGTATTCCGGGATCTCCCGCTTTATGATCCTTTCCGTCTTTAATATGAACGCAAACGGTTTCTGGATGTTGCCATCCCTTATAAGCATCATTCATATTCGTAATTGACAGCATGAAAACAATTTTCTTTTTCTCGCAAATCTCTGAAAACTCTTGAACCAAGTCACGTCCTGTCGGATTCCAACCGATTTTTGTTTTTGCAATGGTTGCACCATCCGTGTCTTTAACAACCAATCCGAACGAATTAAAATTGTGATCGATGATCAAGTCGATTATTTCTTTCGGATTGATTTGGTTCACGAATTCATAATCTAATTTGCGAAATCCTTTTGGACCCCTAACGGGCATTAAAGCTTGCGAATATATTTTTTTATCACCCAAATGCATGCGAAACGGTTGCATTTGTGATTCAGATAACATAGGATGTTTGGTCATTATTTAATCTCCTTTACGTGCAATACAAATTGTAGGTTTAATATATTTTGCTGTTGATCGATTTTGAAACACAACCCATTTAACTTTAGATTGAATTTTAAATTTTTTTTTGATTATGGAACTTTTCCGGTATAGACATAGCATTATTCGCATGATTTTAAATAAGTTTTTTACACCACCAGATAATTCAAGCATATCTCGGATATTGGTTTTATTTTTTACAGGACTCAACTTAATATCTTCAAATTTAAATTCAGTACACCAATTTTTATAATCGGATGTAAAAGGTATATTTAATTTAAAACCTGCAATCTCTTCAAATGAGTCTCCAGCTTCAATAATTTTATTTAATTTTTTTTCCGAAATATCAGGTTTCAACATCAGCTCGTTGAAAACGACATGTCCATTTGGTTTCAATACTCTGTAAAATTCTTTAAATGCTTTAGGATGATCTAAGAAATATGCCATGTATTCGGTAAAAACTCCATCAAATTCGTTTTCATTAAAAAGTAAATCATGAGCATCGGATATTTGGAATTTTACTTTTTCTTCTAAATTTTTCTCTCTTGCTGTTTCCTTTGCAATTTGAATTGATTTTTCGGCAAGGTCGATACCAGTTACGTTTAAATCAAATTTTTCGGCTAAATAGAAAGCACTTTTACCAACTCCACATCCAATCATCAATATTTTTGATTTTGGAGGAAATGTATACAACTCCATTATTTCATCCCAAGTTTTCATACCTCTCCAATTAAATGATTTCAACCCCAGTTTACTTAACATTTCATACCAAGAGAGCTGTTCCCATTCTTTTACATTAATTTCAGAGTTAAATTTTCCCATTTTTTTTGCACTTTGCACCTTATATTAATTTTACTTTAATCCTAAAAAAATATTAATAAAGTATTGACCAAGAAGATTAAGTATTATGCAAGAAGAACCCAAAAATCCTTTTAGATCATTCTTAAAAATTTACAAATATTTCATCCTATTCGCGCTCATTCTATTAATTGGCTCTATTTTATTTATGATTAATGAAGGTGCTTTGGATATTGCAATTACAAGTGCTTTTTACAAATCCAGTTCGCCTTTAGGGGAGCGTTTTTTCTTGATGGAGGTTCAACCTTGGAAATTCCTAAATGATCAGAACGATTATTTTGAATATTTTCTCTATTTGACATTAATTCCAATGATTATCATTGGATTGATTGGTTTAATCTCTAAAAAGCAATGGAAATTTCTTTTACGGTATGGATTATATGCATTTTTCTCAGCAGTTGTGGGTCCAGGTATTGTTGTAAATTTTATTTTTAAAGATTTATGGGGACGACCAAGACCAAGACAGACATTATTATGGCCAAATAGTCTAGATGCAGATAATTATGAATGGTATTCCTTATGGAAACCTGTATTTTTAGAAGATCCTTCGTTGGTTGGCCAAGGAAAATCATTTCCTTCTGGTCATGTCGCTCTTTTAGCAATATATGTGATATTTTTCTACATGTTCATGCATCCAGTTTTATTGGCTAAATTGTTTAAAAAAGGTAATGAAAAATCGAAAATCAGACTCTTCAGTACTTTCAAATGGCTTGGATTAATTCTTAGTATTGTTGTGGGGATTCTTACTGGAATTGGTCGAATTGTGGTAGGAGCACACCATGCTAGCGATGTTTTATGGAGCTTTGGAATGGTTTACATTGTAAATGCAATATTTTATTATTTAATCTTCCAAATCCCTAAATTTGAGAAGAAACTGGTTTTAGAACACAACATTCCAATTGAGGTTTTAAAGTAAAAAAAAATCAAATGAGATAATTTCAAATATAACTTCATTTCAATATATTAATATGTCAGATGATGAGACAGTTAAATCCGAATCAAAACCTAATTTAAAGCGAATAATCACATTAGATTTCATCCGTGGTTGCGCAATTATAGGAGTTCTCGGATTTCATATGCTTTCAGTAGTTTATGATGTGGAAGCTCGATTTGATTTAGGAATTGAAAACCTTCCGGTTGCATATATTATTTTAGTCGCAATTTTAGGTTTCCTCGGATCGCTTTATCCCGCATTTGTTTTGATCTCTGCTATTGGAAACACAATTTCAATGGATAGAAGATGGAAGAAATATGTTTTAAAAGCAGAAACACCTGAGAAACGGAAAATTGCAAGTTCTAAAATTTTAAAAACGCAAATTTTCCGTGGTTTATTTTTGATAATTGCGGATAAGTTCATCGAAATTTTTCTAAATGGAGTATTAACTTACGTTATTGCTACAGAAACTGGAGATCGAATAGTAGTAAAAATGTTATCAGAATTATACCATAGTCAAATTTTATCGTTGCTTGGGTGGGGAGTTCTTTCTACATCTATAGTATATTTCCTGTGCAATCGCAAGAATGAATCAAAGAAATTCACAATGATAACTCTAGGTATTATATGTATTGCTTTCATAGCGCTAACACCTATTGTGCTTATGATATTTGAAAATATTCCGGGACTTGCAGGAAAACCCAATTATACTCTGGAAGAACGAACTTTTTGGGTCAATTTATTATATGTTTTTCTTTCACCGATTGCAAACGGATGGTACCCTATGTTTCCAGGAGTTTCAATTTTCTTCTTAGGAATGATAATTGGTATAGAATTTTCCGAAGGAAACTTTTCAAAGAAATTCCTTAACAAAATTATATATATAAGCTTAGTTTATTTTGTAGTTGGGATATTATGGTACTTTATATTCGAAGATGATAGATATACTAATGATATGCTGATTCCGACTGCGGGATCTTTACTAGGACTTGTAATAATGATATATTTCATAGAAATCAGAGGAAAGGGTACATCCTTTGCCAGAAAAACAGTATTTTTTAGAAGATTTGGTAATTTATCGTTAACAATTTGGGCATTACAATGGACTATGATGATATATTTACGAATAGTTCATTTGATTTTCTACGGAACTTCATCCTTCATAAACGGACCTATTTTCAATGCTGAAATGTCAGGTAATGTAACTTGGGGATTATTTTTCGGTATGATCCCTATATGGTTTCTTCTTCTTTGGGGTTGGGAGCATGCTAATTATAAAGGTTCATTAGAATGGTTATTTGCACGCATAGTTTCAAAAGATAGTTCAAAAGTAGACCTTAAATTTGCTCTTCATAATGTTGAATCGGTAATTCCTGAAGAAAAAGCCCAGAAATTTTACGGCCCATGGGAATTAGTAGGTATTTTCTTTTTGTTATTAATTTATATGATTGGTTCGCTTTCAGTTCTCCTAAAGCTGATATAAAAAAAAATTTTTCTTTGTATTTTTTTCCTATATTTTTCCTTTTCTCAATCAATTTAATGGGTAAAAAATATAATTTACCCCACATTTATGTTTATATGCTTCATGGGATAACATTCGATTTATGGAACACCTTAATCGCAAATAGATCTTACGTAAATCAAAGATATAATTATCTTATTGATTTCTTACACGAACAATCCTATGAAGTTTCCTCAGACGAACTCAAAGAAAAATATAATTACATATTAGAGAAACACAGAATAACCGAGAAAAAGTTTGGATTGCGACATTTTCAATTGGAAGATAGATTGAAAGAATTGTTTTCTTCTTTGAAATTGAATATAACCCAACGATTTCTAAATAACCTTATAATCGATTTAGAAGAAATCCTAATGTTAAATCCCCCTCCCTTAATGAATGGTGTGAAAGAAACGTTAGAAATTTTATCATCCAACTTCAAATTGGGAGTTATTTCTGATACCGGAATCACTCCTGGCCGAGTTTTGAGGAAAGTCTTAGAGAAATATGGTATTCTTAAATATTTTCAAACAACAATATTTTCAAACGAAACAGGATACTTAAAACCCAGCAATGTGATGTTTGAAACTGCTTTGAAGAATTTGGGAATTAAATCAAAAAATGCGATTCACATAGGAGATTTATTGCAAACAGATATTAAAGGAGCTAAAGACGCTGGGATGAAAGCGATTTTGATTTCATATAATAAAATTCCATTAGATAACAATTCCGAAATTCATATTGTTCCAGATTTTACAATTTCAAATATCAAGGAAATAGTTCCTATAGTCGAAAAACTAATTAACAAAAATTGAAAATAAAAATAAAAAAATTCTAAACTGGTCGAATAAAGGCTCCCTCAGGTATTTTTTGTAATTTGCCCCGCTGCAATGAAAATTATTGTTAATACTACAAATATTATAAAGGGAACACAAGTAATTAATTTAGCATAAGAAATCTTTATTCGCTCTGGAAAATCAGATTTTTTGAGCCAATTCCTTTCTAACTGATTTGATTGATGGAAAGAAATATCAAGTAATTTCTAATAAATTTATATAATTTCAATATTAAAGGTATACTAATTTTGATAATTTATATAAAAATTTATATTATTATACTATTTCTAAAATAATAGATATAAATGATGATGAAATCTGTTAAAATTAATAATAAGGGAATGATAACAATCCCTGCAAGAATAAGAAAAAAATATAATCTCACAACAGGAAATGAAGTTGTAATCTATGACCTTAATGGACAAATTGTAATAATCCCGATTTTAGATATTGAAAAAATCAGGACATTCACTCGTGAAGAATTTGGGAAAGTTTATGAAGAAACACATGACGAAGAAGTGAAATTGGAATTATGAAAGAAGGTTGTTTAGATACGGGCGTTTTAGGAATTTATCTTTCCATAAATCCAGGAAAAAAAATACAAAATCTTATACAAAATATAAGAAAAGGTCTCACAAAAGCGTTTGTTCTAAAACCGGTCTTAATTGAAATTTTTTATCATTTATGCAAAATTGAAGGTAAAGAAATTGCTTCTATAAAAATTGCATATTTAAAGAGTCAAATTCCATTTATTCTCGTAGATTTAGATGATTCTCTTATTTTAAAGGCAGGTATTTTGAAATGTCAGCATCGAACATCTTTATCCTACATAGATTGTATGTCTATCGCATTCTGTTTAAATACAAACACTACTTTTCATACAACTGAAAAATTGATAAAAAAAATTCCAAATAATACTCTTAATCAATTAAAAATTGAAAAATACTCTTTTTAATTTTAATGTAAAAAAAATTTCTTCCCCTATTGAATAAATGCTTCCTTAGGAATTACTTGTAATACTATTAGCCCCACCGCAATGAAAATTAATGTTAATACTACAAATATAATAAAAGGGACAAAAGTAATTAATTTAGCATAGGAAATATTTACTTTTTCTGGAAAACCAGATTTTTTCAACCATTTGTCTGCTGCATTTAACAAGAAATTTATGAAATAAAGTAGCACCACAACGATGATATACTCTAATCCGTAAAAATAAAAGGGCATATTATTGATTTGATTTGTGCTTATGACTCCTAACTCATTTCCTGGTGTCCAAAATTGCCATTTTTGTAAGAAAATCTTCGATAGGTAAAATAGAAACCATGTAAACATTATAATTGGAGCCATCTTTTTAAAATCAACAATTTTCTCATTCTTTTTTGCTGTATTGTAAAGAATGGTTACCCCCATTATCATCCCACAAATATGATTTAGGTCATAAAAAATTTGCAGGAAATAGAAATGATAGCGAAATATTTCCCATGTAAAGACATCCTTTGCATAAAATGGATTTATAGTTGAGAAAAAGCTTATTACAGGAAAAGCCAGTGTCGCAATCGAACCTTTTTTTAACCATTCATTACCGGTGATTAATGCAAATGCAGAAGCTAAACCGGTGTAATAACAAATGTAAACTAGATTATGCAAATTGTTCGTTGATTCGATTACTCTCTTACCTTCACTAAGTGACCAAACCATATCGGAAAAAATATCTAGGTCAAAATGTTGACTTTTACCACCGTAACCATAGTGTAACCATTCGTGCGCCCACCCGTCAAAAAATAAATAAACTAGAAAAATCACAAAATAAATAGATAAAAAGATATAACCCATTTTTCTTTCTTTTAAGTTCTCATTTAGTTTCATGTATTAATTTCTATAGAAGTTTAATATATAATTTTCTTTTATAAACAAAATTCTCAAATTTATTAGACTTTTCTAAATTTTGTTCCACAAGAGCTACAAAAAGTCGCATCTTTCGGATTTTCGGTTCCACAAGTTGGACAATATTTAAATTTCGCTTCGATATCCGATTTAAGGAATTTTTTTGCGGAATCTAAGGTGTCTTCTTCGGATTGAACAGAATTGTAAAAATCCTTTTCCAGAGAATCAACTGGTTGAGAATCACTATGTGTTTTTATAGGATCCACCTGCTTTACAGAACGAAAGTGAGCTTTATTATCTTTAAAATCCAATAATTCAGATTGAGTTTCTTTCTGGTCTGGAATTAAACGAGAGAGTCTGGAAAAATCAACATTTAATTTTGGATAGGCACATTTCTCAAATTTAAATGATTTAAGTTGCCCTTCCACCGTACCCAAAGAAATTATATTTAAGTAATTTGATTTTTTGAACCAAATTCTTTCCAATTTGGGTGCTTTTAGTGATGTTAAATTTACTTTAAAGAAATTGCAGCCGTCCAAAAATAGCAAATTTTTAAGAAAAGGTAAATCAGTTGAACTGTTAAACAGCTCAGATCTTTCCACATTCGAAAAATATAAGGTATTTAGGTGATTTTCTCCTGAAAATTGACCTTTAAATTTTATAAATTTTGAATTTTCAAATTTCCAACTGTAAAATTCAGGGAATTCGCCAATTATATCCATAATGTCAACATATTCTGTATTTACAAAGTTTATTTGCCTCATTTTCGAAGGAATGCTGAAATCTAGGGAAAATTCAAAATATCTGCAACCTATGATTTCAATGTATTCGAGGTCTGGCCAATCTTTTGAATTTATAATGAATTTACTGTTTGTACAAAAATGAAATGATAGTTTTTTAGCGATCTTTGTGTCCTTATCCAATCTTGAAATTGCTGCGGGCAATTGAAGGTATTTTTTTTTCCGGAAAACAATTTCATGCATTTCTTTCATTAGCCTATGAAAATAATCTAAAATTAAACATATTAATTTTGAGTAAGATCAATACGCCCAGCTTTTTTTAGCACATAAAGGGCATCAATAGTAACCCATGGATTAGATTTACGTTTATTTACTCCCCCCCAATGAACGGGAGAAATATTACTTTTTGCAGAGCCAAGATAATACCTTAATTCAGCAGGAAAACCTCCATCATCTAATCTTTTGTTTTCAAGGATATCTAATGCATCTTTACAACGTTTATCCTTGATTTTATCAGTTTCTGCTAAAACTTTCAAACTTGAAAGAATATCATAATGCCAATATGGGGGATAGGAGAGTTTTAACCATTTAAGTTTAATAATATCTCCTGTGTGCAAATTTTTATACAAGTCTCGTTTTAAGAATACTTCCGCCGCCCTATCTATAGTATTTTTAACCTTTTTATCACCATATCTCATAGCATATAAATTCAAACCTCGTAACGGGATAAGACTCTAATTATACGACGAATTAATTGCTTTGGGCTTCTTATCACAATTCCAACCACCATCATCCCATTGATATTTGACCAACCGATCGGCTAATTGCGAACAGCGTCCATCATCCAAATTAAGATGCAAAAGGGAAAAAAGAGCATTCCCTTCCATAGATGCACAAAATCGTTTGCGACCATCATTTGTTGGTTTCCTTTTCCAATGTTTATCACTAAACAACCATTCGAGTTCAAAATCTCGACTGGGAATTAATGATGAATCACCAGGAGGATAACCCAGATCTGCAAGCACATATAAAATCCAATGAACACCAAACCATTTATGATAAACTCCATAAGTCGGAATTTCTCCCTTTTTAGGAACATTTTTAAAAAGTTGGTGGTAAACTTGTGAACTTGCTTTTAAATTTACAGTTATTTTTTTAACTTCTTTGGTTTCATAATCATGATCTAACAATTTCAAATATGATTTTAAGCTAATTGCTGGCTCTTTTGAGGCCAATAACGTTTTAAGAATATGAGATTCATCCATAACAAATCATTTTTTTATATGCTTCCAGCTCTGATAATAAATAATTGGGAAAGAATTTAATAATATATTTGGGGATAAAAATATGTTAATAATTTTAAACTCTGACCAAAATTTTTATTAAGTAGAATTGTCAACTTTTTTACATGGCTGATCCCCAAGAAATAATACAGATAGGATTTTCGGTTTTCTATCTTTTTTATATACTATTTATTGTAATAATAATGACAATAAAGATGAAAGCATTATCAACTGAAAAGCGTCCTTCTGCTTTGAGTGTACTTCTTGGTTTTACTTCACTTTTAATCGGGGATTTTGGGCATGTTGGTGCAAGATTATTTATTTTTTTATCAGGTGAAGAAAATCCAGCTCTTATTGGAATTGGTACATTGCTTGAGAGTATTGGCTTGATATTTCTTTTTATTTTCTGGACAAATGCATGGCGTCTTGAATATTCCCATTCTAAAAATACATTTTTTTATATTCTAATCACGACAGGTATTATCGGATTAATTATTTTTATTTTTCCACAGAATAATTGGACAGGAGACCCTTCTTCTCAAACTTGGATGATAATCCGAAATATTCCATGGGCACTTCAAGGGATAGGAATTTCAATCCTCATTATTAATGATGCTAAGAAGAATGATGATAAATTGATGAAGATAATTGGAATATGTATCTTTTCTTCCTTCTTTTTCTACATGCCTGTTATTCTTATTGGGAATATTCTTCCTATGTTGGGGATATTAATGATTCCAGGAACAATTATATATATGGTTTGGGAATTTTACTCAGTAAGAAGGTTTTTCCCATCAAATTAAACTAAAAATAGAAATTTCATTCCATTTGAAAAATTCCGCCCGAACTGTATTGAATTCCATTAATTCCCAATTTTATTCTTTGGTTACTTGCAATAGCGACTGCGTTGTTAATACCCCTCAACACCCGTTCCATCATAAATTCGAAAGCATTAAAAAGATCAAGCGAAAGATCATAATTTTTCTTTTCAAGAGCATTCGAGATATTTACCAGTAAGTCTGGGAGAAAATCAGTGCTGATCATTATTTTTTCGGCATCAATCATGTGATCACCGCTAAATACAAATGGTTGGGGAACATCCAACTTCATAAAAAGGAATTTACATACGAACAGAGAGGATTTAATTCCACGCATCATAAAATTAATCCCGCTATTAGGTGCTTCTTTCCTTGTATAGGAGAGCATTAATCTCAACATATCGGAAGAAATTTTAGAAGAAAATAATTTCCTGGTGTTTAGGGAGATCGTTTTTTTTGGTGAAATTAAATCAAAATATCGCAATGACGCGTGAAAATAGTAGTCATTTAAATATTGTTTGACAGTGACGGGGACATTTTCAGACACAGGTTTATAAAAACGTAGATCGAATTTATGCTCAACAAGATGGTAGAAAAAATTTTTGATAAGTAGGTATTTCACCTTTAATCGATCTAAAGCAAAAAATAGGGGAACTCGAGAGGCAGAATAAGCATTTACGGAACCAATCCTACGATGTTTTTGTGATGTTCTCTGCCATCTATTTCGCATTTGAATGGGTTTCAACCTATTGTGTACAACATAATACCGATCTACAATATTTTTAAACATTTCATCTTGGATATCGATTAGCTTGCAGAAATTTTTTGGATTTGGATTGTTTTGAATCACTTTTTCCATATTCGTATAGGTCGTATATAACATGAGAATAGAGCTCATAACTTCTAATTCTAAAACGGGTCGGCATGGTATGAAAACTCGAATTATATTAACCATTAAAGTATTTTCCAATGATTCAGAGGAAATCAAAACATCTTGGCTCATGAATCAAATATTATATTTCATACAAATAAGTTCTTTTCTTTTTTAAGAGATAAAAATAGGAAAAAAATGTTACTGTTTTTGCGTTTTTTTATTTTTCAAATATTCTCGCACTACAAATGCGGTAGCGATAAGGCCAATAAGGATAATAGAACTAAGCCATATTCCTAATACTTGGGTTTTTCTGCCCATAAGATAAATTCCAAATAATAATGAAACGAAAACACCCATTTTTCGTTTCCAAAAACCATCAGTTTGATGAGACATTACATATTTCAATTTGAAAACAAATCGAGTCACAAAATTTTTCTCTTTAAGCAACTCATTTTGTTCAGTAGATAGAGTTCCAGGTATAGGATATTCATAATTTAAGAATTCATTTTTGATTAATAACGCATTCACGGGTCTGATAATTACGTTAAGTGTCAATATAAGTAAAATTGAATCACCGAAAATATGCAATAATTTCATCCAAATCAAATCAGGTGTCGATCCGGGAATAAAATACAAAGCACCACTTATATCCAGTCCCACCACTAATGGCACGAAAATTATCATCAGAATGTCGAAGAAATTAAGTTTACCCAAACGAAATTCATAGTTACAATCGGATTTATTAAATTTATAAACAGATTTAAACCAAAACCAATTCTTCTGAATAAATAATTCTTGATTTTCATTCGACTTTGAGATTTTAAAACCATTTTTTGAAGATGAAAAGTCCTCTTTAAAACCCTTCACAACGAGCATGAATCCAAATATATATAAAACAATTCTTAGCGGATCTCCAGCAAATCTAAAAGTTACAACACTAACAATCCCAGTTATGAGAAAAATCAATCCAGTAATTAAATTTCTCCAATCTTTTACTTTAGTTTGTTTTAAATTAGAATCAATCTCTCCCAAAACAATCAAATCAAAACAATTCGCAATAGCTTCAACAAGATCTGGAGATTTAACTTCGGGAAGATTGAAATTGATCTCATATCTCTTTTCTTTCGTGACAATCTCCAATAACGTCTGATGCTTCAACAATAATAGACATAATGCTGTTAAATGAACAAAACCTGTTAAAACATAGAATTTACCAACAAGTAATCCAGCACCGAACGCGTACGGATTCAAAAGAAAATGAAACCCATCTGTAAAACATAAGATTAAGTTTAAAGACATTAAAATTATCCAGAAATATTTAGGTCCAGTTTTCGCATTAGTCAATCTTGCACTGATCACTTCATCCCTTGGGATTTCTGTCATCCATGGCATTGGAAACCTATATTCTTCTATAAAATAGAAATTTTCACTCTTTGAAAACACAATATTGACCGATGAAAATAAAGAATAAATTAAGAGGCCTACACCCACCAATAACATGAAAGCGCTCATAGGATAAAACATTGAAGGTCCGCCTAAAAAAAACCAACTTCCAATGTGATTTTCAGTATCAATATCAGTCCCAAATACAGAAATATTAATTGCAGCCATACCTATCATTAAAATTGCTGCAATAAACCGACTTTTTGCAAAACTACGAAATTTGATGTGATCAACTTCACTAACCAATCTTTTTTCTTTGGACTTGTATAACAATGATTCTCTTTTGGAGCTCCATTTAGTTATGTGGAATGAGTTTTCGCTATAATTATTTGTATTCATCAATACTTGCGATATAAGTATCAAACTGATAGTGATAAGAATCGAGCCGAAAAAAACTGACAGATTCAAAGGTCTAACTTCATCATCATAGGTCATTTCAATTACAAAAGAATCAACAGTCCCTTCTAAAACAAAGAAAAGGATTGAAATAATGAATAAAATAATACCTAACACAAATAAAATCCATCTTAAAACACTCTTTTTTGGTGATTGTTGTTTTAATAAATCCAATTCTTCTTTAGACAAAATTTTTGTACTCTCCATTTTAAATTAGACCTCCCTGTATCCAGATGGCAGAATAAAACCAAAAGCTCGAGCAATCCAATACGGTGTTGTAAATGTCATCCCTGGTTCTTCATGAAGCGGTAAATCATGCCAGTATGTAGTATTCTCCCATGCATTTCTTTCCCACATATAATGACCGGTTCTTCTATATTCCACTGTTAGGGGTTCTGTAAAGTATACTTCATCCCAATCAGTTTCGATAAATGCAACATGATATAAAGTGGCCCAATTGTGATTTTCAATTTCGGCTTTCCACTGCATTATTTTTTGAACTTCTTCGAATTCTGGAGGAGCGGGTAATAATGGATAATGTCTATCTGGGAAATGATTAATTTCCATTCGCATTAATTGGTCCTCAATATCTCGCTCGATATCAGTAAGGTCACCAACTTCAGCACTTAACGCCAGATATACAATATTAAACCAGGCATTACGGTGAAATTCAGTGTTATGGCGTAATGATTTTAAATACCCATTATAATAGTGTAAACCAATATCAGACTCAATCCCTTCTAATAGTAAAAATGCAAATACAACACAATGTGCAAAGTTGTATGCATAATAATTAGCCATGGTTTCAGCTTGTGAACTTTCTGTATACGCCATATAAGCCATTTCTGCACTTACAAAATGGTAATAATCTGCTTCATATTCATTTGGATTTACAATCGATGCCATTTTTAATAAAAGCGAGACCCAAAAAGCCCCTGTATAGACTCTAGGTTTCTGATCGACACCTGAGGGACCTCCGGGACCATTAATTCCAAGAAAATTAGTCTCTTTCATGTAATTGGCGATCTGTTTAATTATCAAGCCAACAGTGGATTGAACTTCGGAATCTTCAACATATTTTAGACAAAGGGCTAATCCCATATAATAACCTCCATATTCATCATTTGATGTATGACCTCGCCAGCGATATTGTGAATATGCCCCAGTTCCATTATAATGACGGATGTGGTCTTCAAATAATCTTGGGTGAATATCTTTATGTTCTGGTCCTGCCCATCCTCTACCTAAAATACCTGGAAAATCAGGACCCAACCCTCCATTTGGAACAATCATTAACATCGACATACCGTTAACCATACGCTTAATAACCTCAAGCGTATATTCCTGATCAGTTGTGTTACCTTCGTTTAACGCTGCAACATAGTGAAAAACCCATCCTGCCATAGCAACGCCAGTCCACAACGCGCCATTATCAGAAAAACCGTAACTCGCAATTTCAGTGTAATTTCCATCCACATAATTACAAGTTGCCGTGTAATTTAGGGGGAGATGGTTCTTCTCAAATAAATCATCATAAACTCTTGCCATTTCATCCAATCGTGTATAATTTGCTATAAGAAACTTATCCATATCAGGTGGGGGCGCTTCATATTGAAATGATAATATTTCATCATAAATTTTACCAACTCGAATTCCAAAATACACAAAATATGAAAAAGGTGAAACAATAATCAAGATTGTAAATATTAATTTTAAATATGTTTGGTTTCTGCTTCTAATTCTCATACTATAGAATTGAATCCTTAGGTTTTTCAAAGTTTCTATATAACTAGTATATAATCATGAAAGTTGCTTTTGGGAAAATAAAACTCACACCTAAAGATTATATAGGAAGAACTCTGGCAGGTTATGTTCCAATAGTCAAATGTGATGGAAAGTTAGATGATATTTACGCAAGAGGAGTGTTAATTGAATCATCACACCAAACGGAAAATCTTCTAATAATTTCATTGGATTTTTTGAAATTTTCCATTAAACTCTCGAATTATATTAAGGATAAGATATATAATAGATACAAAATTCCACAAGATCAAATTTTACTTCATGCAATTCACACTCATAAATCAATAGATTTAGGAAACGAATTTGGTTTACCAGGTGGAGCATTAAGTGTTGTTAAAAATTTACTTTTCGGACAATATTTTTCCGATGACAAATATAAAATCTGGGTTTCAAATCAAATTGTTAAACTTGTAGGAAATTTAGTAAAACAAATAAAAAAAGGTGAGCCTTGTAAAATTTCATGGCAAAAAGAAACTATTCAAGATAATATCATCATCAATCGCCGACATCCAGAAATAGAATCAAAATCACAACTGGGAATTATTAGTTTTAGGAGTTTATCAAACGATAAACTAATTGGTATTATTGTTAACTTCGGAACCCATCCAACTACTTTAAATATGACAGTCAGCAAGCTTTCAGCAGATTATCCTGGAAGAGTTTGTGCACGTATTGAACAAAAAACTAATGATGAAGTTTCAGCAGTATTTTTCACAGCACCTGCAGGAGATTTGAATCCGATAACAACATGTGGTGATGATTTTAAAGCCTTAACTAATGATATGAATCCAATATATGATCAGATGGGAACTTATAAGCATACAAA
>JAUWOE010000021.1 GCA_030612265.1 Promethearchaeum sp. | reverse complement strand
CCTGTATTAATATTTGAGAAAAGTCGCTCGCTCGCACCAAATCCTCCAATCATATCTTTTGTTGCCCAAAATATCATTTCAGTGGGTTGAATTAATGTAAGAAGTAGTAAATTAACCGCGGTTAATTCCCCTATGGACATCATGTTATTTTGAATAAGAATACAACCATATAGAAAGCTTGTTCCAATGGCGGCATAGATAATCAATAAAGGATAAAATTTAGCTTGAACTCGATTTTCTCCTATCCAGTTCTCCCGATAGGCTTTTACAACTCCTTTAAATTTTTTTAATTCTACCGGTTCTGCACAAAATGCTCGAGTTATTTGAATCCCATTTAAGGATTCTTGTAAATTTACTGTTACATCTGCATGTTTTGTAAGAGCTTGTTTAGAAAATGGAGTTAATTTCTTTCTATATTGAAGCACAAAGTAAACATATAACACAACGAAGGGAATTAATATTAACGTCATACGATAATTAAAGGATTGGTACGATAACCCAACTGCGATTATGCTTTGAATAAAGGGATATATATAAAAACTACCATGAGCAATCATTGTATTGACAACCCTTAGATCGTTAGTAGCTAATGCTTGTAAATCGCCTGTTTTTACTTGATCATGAAATTTAAGAGGTTTTTGCTGAATAGTATCAAAAAATTCTCTTCGCATACTCTTTTCGGTTTTAGATCCAAGATTATGACCAATCATCCAGGTTGTATATTCTATTACATTCCGGATAAAATACATTACAAATAAGATACTTACCATAAGCAATAAATTTCCGCTGAAGTTCGGGGCTATAATTGAATCTAAAATAGAGCCAATCCGGACTGGGATAATTACTCGCGTATAAGTGACTGCAATGATTCCTATGATATTTAAGAAAAATAGGATTTTATGTTGCCATACATGTATAAAAAGCCACCGAACGTACTCCTTACTTGAGATTTTATCGATACTCATAAATTTTTTTCCTCACTCTGTATGGAAAAAAGTATGCTTTATTAAAAAACATTGGAACTAATTTAAATCAGCACCGCAGTGGCTACAAAATTTCGACTTTCTCTTATTTTGGGAACCGCAAACTGGACAGATATCCATATCTATATCAGGCATCGTAGTGTTTAAATTTGGAGCAACGGGTTTAGGTTGTGGTGGTTGAGCTGTTTGTTGATACTGTGATTGACCATAAGTGGTTTGTGGTTGACCATACTGAACATTTTGACTGCTTGAAAAAGATGGTTGCTGGAATTCATCTCCTTGAATAGGATTATTCGATGCGGTAATTAAATAAACAATACCTCCAAGGCAAATCCCGCAACAACAATTTAAGATTACAAATATAGTCGGCTCCATGCCACGTTTCTGTGCATCTTTTGCAATCAAAACAGCGATAATGATTCTAATCCCAATAATAATTATTCCTGGAAGAAAAGTACCTATAGTAAATCCATATGGAATATCTTGAAAAATCATATAGAATACATAAATATCCGCTTTAAAAATTTTTTTTATTTTTCTTTAATACTCAAAATCGTTGGAAAAGTAATGTATCCAAAATAGATTGGAGAAAAAAAAAAAAGGAATTAATTTATATCTGCACCACAATGGCTGCAATATTTTGCATTTTTCTTATTTTGTGAACCACAAATTGGACAGAAAATCATATCTACATCAGGCATAGTAGTTTGAGTATCAGGTTGTGTTGGTTGTGTTGGTTGTGTTGGTTGCTGATATTGTGGTTGACCATAAGTAGTTTGTTGCTGTCCATACTGAGAACTTTGATTGCTTGAAAAAGATGGTTGCTCGAATTCATTTGCTTGAATTGGTCGATTTGATGCAGCAATTAAATAAACTAAGCCTCCAACGCACCAGCTACAACAACAAGTTAAGAGAACGTATATCGTCGGCTCCATTCCTCGCTTTTGGGCGTCTTTAGCTATAACAATTGCAACAATGATACTAATTACAGTACCAATTATTGATGGAAGAAGAGCTGTCAGTAGATTAAATTCTATAATATCACCTTGAAATATCATATTAAATAATTAAAATTCTGGATTAAAAAATTTTTTTATTTTTCAAGTTATCTCTTCAATATGAATAAGTTTTTTTCAAAATCGAAGGATTTTCTGAAAAAATACGGTCACTTGCTTCTTTCCCATCACCCTTCATGCTCCCAATATAAAGATCATACTATAAATATTTCTAAATTACGTTTTTGCATAGGATGTTATGTAGGGTATCCAAGCGCGATACTCTCAATTTTATTGGGATTCTACTTTATCTATCCTGCAATTTCTCAAAAAATTTACATCTTAGTATTTGGTATCTTTCTATCTTTATTTCAATTCTTAAGTTTAACTAAACTAACCGAGATTAAACCTATAAAAATAATACAAAAATTTCTAATCGGTTTTGGTGTTGGCCAAGTTTTGGTAGTGAGTTATTTTTGGTTTCAAGGACCAGTAGTTGTAAAACTCTTTAATGTTTGGGGAGTAATGCTTATATTTATGAGCCCTATTGGATATTTACATTATAGAAATCTACGAAATAGTTGTGATAATTGCCCCGAATTTAGAAATTCTCCTGATTGTATTTATTTTAATGATGAAAAATCAGATAAAAAGGAGGATAAAATTGAATAAAAAATCAGAATGTGAAATTTGTGGGAATTCGACCTATCTTGAAATTGAATCATCAATTCTTATTGACCGTTATTCGTTTATCACTCAAAAAAATTTAGTTGAATGCTCAAAATGTGGTGCTAGATACATCATCTGTTCAAATTGTAGTTCTATTTTTAATAGGGTACATCTAACCCTGGATATTTTTCAAATTAAGGTAAAATGTTCTAAATGTGGTAATAACAACAAGGAATTGTCTGAATGGTTGGTAAATTTTAGCAAACGTAGCTAATTGATTCGAATTTTTATTTTTATATAAGAAGCACTTAAATTTAAGTCTCGAATCAAAAACTGGTGATTTAAAATGTAAGATAGAAAAACTGAATCACTCATTTTTAAGTAATTTTACTATAAAAAATGAGTAATGTTTTAATTGGATCAAAATAAATTTTATATAATGGATTCTTCTACTATTGATGTTCCTGAAACACACCAAAAAGCCCGTGAAGTGCCTAAAAATTCCCAGAAAAAGTTAACTATTGAAATTGCTGGAGCTGCTATATTTGGGGCTTTATCAATTGCATTATCATATTTTTCAACAGAATTTATTCCCCGGGTAGCATGGGGTTTGGCATATTTTGATCCTGTCTCAATTGTGTGGATTATGGCATTTTTAATATTCGGCTTTAGAGCGGGAATTTTAACAAGCTTTATCGGAACTCTCGGACTTATGCCATTTGATCCCTTTGCTCCAATTGGACCTCTTATGAAATTTGGTTCAACTGTGTGGTTTATTCTTATTCCCTACCTTTATAGTCGTTTATTATTAAAATCTGAACTCAGTGGTAAAGACATCAAGAAATTACGGATATATATTCCAAGTGCAATTATTGCATGGCTTATTCGATGCATTTTGATGACAATTCTTAATTATCTATTATTAACTTACATGTTTCATATGTCGGTTGATTTGGAATGGCTTGGATTTTCTCAAATTACAGGTATTTGGGCAATTATTATTACAGTTTTTATACTAAATACGATTCAATCGTTATTTGATATAATTGTTCCATATGTGCTCGTTTTCTCAACGAAAATCTATGATAGATTTCAAATCTACTAGTTTTTTATTTCATTTTTTCTGATTGCCTGGAACTTGTAATAAATATATTTTGTCTTTTTACATGTTTCTTCAAATTCTTTTTTAGTTAGAATGACATTGCTCATCCGATTTTAAAAACATGAAGAATTTTCCTATTTTTGAATCTAAAGTAGATACATTTAAAAATTAGCACAACACAATTGTAAATATGATTAATATGATACTAATGGAAATAGATGAATTATTAGAATATTTAAGAATAGGAACCAACGGATTAATGGTTTTTTTAGTATTCATCCTCTTAATTGTTGTCGGAGTTAGTAATTTGAAAAAAGAAATAGGACTCGAGTGTAAGAAAGGATTTTCAAGATTTTTCGTGGTGGTTTTAGTCTTTCTAATGTTTTCAACGGTTTTTGATTTTGGTTTTAGTTTAACAAATAAAATTTTGAGCAACCAAGTTGATTGGAGAGATCCATATTCAATAAGTTATTTTTATAATACAATAAGAATGATTTGGGGAATTACATTCGGGCTTGGTTTTCTGAATAAGTTAATTGCTTTTCTCCTGCTTTTTATTTCCATTGAGATTTATTTGTTTAAAAGGAAAACAAAAGGGAAATTCATAATCCTAGGAATTGTTTTACTGGGAGGAACGTTTATTATCACTTTAGTTAAAATAGCTTTATATTATTCAATTGGAGGTATTGGATCTGCTATAACAAATTTAACTGTAGGTGTTCTCACAAGTTTAAATTATATTATATTAGCAATTGTTATTCGTATTTTACTGAAAAAAACTGCCAAGGAAAATGAATCACTTAAAGTTTATACTAAATCGATTTCTATTGGTGTGCTCTTTTTATTTAATCTTCATTCAATAGTACAGATATTTCAAGATGTTCGCATTTTTATTAGCTATATGTTCGATTCATATGATTTCTATGAATATGTTGATCTTTTAAATTTGATTTCTTATGGATTGTTTTTCCTTTCAAGTCTATTATTTATAATCGGAATAATTGTTCTATCAGTAGGCGCGATAAAGACAATGTCTACCCCTTTAAATTTTTCAAGGAAAAAAGGTGAAAAAGGAATTCAACGAAAATCCATAAATACATGCTCAGAATGTGGTGCTCCCATTTCTCCTGGCGTGGAATTTTGCACAAATTGTGGAAAAAAAAACTAATAATATTGAATGTCTCAATTTTCTCATAATGTTTTTTTAATTTAATTAAATTTTTAACCTTCATCGTTTTCTCCTTGGTTTTTTTCAATAAATGGGGTTAAATTTTTTTGTGAAGGGGATTTTGGCGTTAAAAGTACCTTCTATTGAACATTACATAATAGATATATTTAAAAATTAAAACAACACAATTGTAATTAGGTATTAATGGCTAACTTTCTAAGCATAATGAATTGCGTAATTTTTGGATTAATGAATCTTTTAGTGCTTATTCTGGTAATAAAGTCTGCTAATAAGACTAAAAAAGAAGAGCTTAGCCCTAAATGCAAGAAAAACTTCTCAAAATTCTTCATTGGTTTTCTGATCTTCTTGATGTTTGCAACATTTTTTGATTTTGCTTTGAGTATAAACGAAAATATTTTATCGGAAATCTATGGATTTGATTATCCTTTTTTGCCTATATATCGAATTATTTGGGGGATTGCATACGGGCTTAGTTTTCTGAACCAATTAATTGCATTTATTCTACTTTTTAGTTCCATGGAGATTAATTTGTTCCATAAAAAATCCAAGGGAAAATTCGCGATTTTATCAATCATTCTACTTTGTGGTTCTTTTCTACTGATAATTATTGAAATTGTAATGCGTTATGTATTTCCCTACGGCTTTTTCGAACCGAGTGAAGGTTCTTATATATACACCAGTATCTCACTTCCTTATGCCATAACTCAATTAGTTGTTGTTATCTTAACAAATTGCAATTATTTAATTATAGGAATTATTATTTTTATATTACTGAAAAAAACTACCATGGAAAATGAATTATTTCGCGAATTTACGAAGCAATTATCTTTGGGGGTAATTCTCTTATTTATAGTTATTCCATTACTTCATTTACTTGAAATTATTCTTACTTTTATTGATTTCATGATAATTATAAATGGAAATTTTGAGAGTAATTTTAGAATTATTTATGCTTTGCTATATTTGAGTATTTTTTACATATCGAGTTTAGTGTTTATATTTGGAATAATTATCCTAACTTTAGGTGCGATTAAAACAATGTCGGTTCCCTTAATTTTTTCAAGGAAAAAAGCTAAAAAAGCAATAAAAGTAATTAAGCAAATACCTGAAAAAATATGTCCGAATTGTGAAGCTCCTGTTCCATTTGGAGCACAATTTTGCATAAAATGTGGAAAATCTCAAGTAATAAACAACGATTGATTTTTGGAATCACCGCATTATCACTTGGAAAATTAGATTCAAGAGCATTTCTATCTTCGAAATTCGCGTCCTAAATTATTTATTTGATTTAAAATTCGTTAATTGATTTCGATTCTGAGATATCTTTAAAAATCGAACTTAAAAAGTTAGATAAATTTAAAATTATCCCAACAAAATTGTAAATAATGGTTGGATTTTCAAGTATAATAAGGAGTGTAATCTATGTATTAATGAATTTGGTAGTGATCATTCTCCTAATTAAATCATCTAATGAGACCAAAAAAAAAGAACTTGAACCCAAATGCAAGAAAAAATTTACTAAATCTTTCAATAGTTATCTGTTCTTCTTAATATTTGTAACTTTTTTTAATTTGGTTTATTGGTTATTTCGCGTTATATTCGGGGAAAGATATGGAATTGAACCCCATTTTTCAATCATACTTCGATTTATTTGGGGGATTACATACGAGCTTGCTTTTCTGAATCAATTCATTGCATATATCGTACTTTTTAGAGCTATGGAGAAAAATTTATTCAATAAAAAATCCAAATATAAATTTAACATACTTTCAATCATTTTACTTAGTGGTGTTTTTTTTCTAATAATTATTGAAATTATCATGTATTATGTATTTCCCTATGAACCTTATTTAGTTCCCGGTGAATATACTAAAATTTTACCTTCATTTCCTTATGCTATTACTCGTTTGGTTGTGGTTATCTTGGCACACTTTAATTATTTAATAATTGGAATTTTCGCACTTATATTACTCAAAAAAACTGAAAAAGAAGATAAATTGCTTCAGAAATATACGAAACCACTATCGGAAGGAGTAATTCTCTTATTTATAGTAATTCCTTTATTAAATCAGGTTGTAGGTATTCTAGATTTTATAAATTATATGATCATATTAAATGGCAGTTTAAGTTTTAACCTTATCTCATATTGGATAAATAACGGTATTTTTTATTTATCTAGCTTATTGTTCATAATCGGAATTATTGTTCTTACAACAGGCGCAATCAAAACAATGTCAGTCCCCTTGACTTTTTCAAGAAAAAAGGCTGCAAAAAGAATCCCGCCAAAAGTAGTAAAAAGAATCCCACCAGAAGTAGTAAAAAGAATCCCGCCAAAGGTTGTGAAAAGAGTCTCACCCAAAGTCGTAAATACATGCCCAAAATGCAGTACAACCATCCCTTATGGTGCTAGATTTTGCATTAAATGTGGATTCCGATTTTTTTAAGTTTTACTTCACTTAAATAACAATATTTATTTTTTTTACAAAAATTCACGTTAGATACATTTAAAAATTCCCTCTACAAAATGGTAAATATGAACATACTTGGAATTATGGCAATAATAGTATTATTATCAAAAATATTAATAGTTTTTTTATTATTAATTCTAATAATTGTTGTTGTTGTTTATAGCGTGAAAAATGAACTCAATCAAGACTGTAATAAAGGATTTTCATATTTTTTCATATTTTTTCTTATTTTTATGATGTTTTATAATGCTCTTCATATTTTAATTGGAGTTCTAAGTAGTCCAAATGAGTATATAGCTCTTATTATACTTATTATTTCCATGGAGATTTATTTGTTCCATAAGAAATCAAAATGGAAATTCGGAATACTAACAAGTGTTTTACTAATATTCTCGTTTATACTTCGTATTGTAGAAATTATTATGCTTTATTTATCGTATTATGGTGTTATGACATATTTTATCATAAGTTTGATTGCAAATGTTCTCATAAATTTAAATTTCATGATAATAGCGATTATCATTCTTGTTTTACTAAAAAAAACTGCTGATGAAAATGCTACGCTAAAGAAATATACTGGATTTCTCTCAGCTGGGGTTGTTTTGTTATTCATAATTTATCCAATATTTACACTAATTATAAATAATTTAATGTTTTTATTATATCTGTTAAATTATTCTTATGAGTTTTATTTAATGCTTTCTCAAGGAGCAAATTTGGTTCGAGATTTTATTTTTATAATTGGAATAATTTTCCTAACAGTCGGTGCTATTAAAACCATGACTGTTCCTTTAACTTTTTCAAAGGAAAAACGCATAAAAGGAATTCCGCGAAAAATAGGAAATAGATGTCCAAAATGTGATGTTCTAATTCCTGATGGGATGCAATTTTGCACCAACTGTGGATACAATTTGTTTTAATAATCTTATTTTTGAATTATAATTTCAGTCTTCTTTTTTTTTCCTTAATTTTCTTTAATAATTGGCATTCAAACTTATTGATTAGGCTGATTATTCGGTTTTAAAACTGTTCTCTTCTTTTATTACATGTTAGATAAATATACTAAACCGATTTCCATTGGAGTGGTCTTATTATTTATTATAATACCTTTAATTGTGCCGATTCCAGCAATTTCATATTTATTATTGAATTTAGATGAGTATTTTAATGAGAATTATTATGCGATTTCTCAAGTAGTGTTTTTCCTTGAAAGTATTTTGTTTATAATCGGAATGTTTTTCTTATCATTTGGTGCAGTCAGAACTATGTTAGTCCCCTTAACCTTTTCAAAGGAAAAACACGTAATTAGAATTCAGCGTAAATCAACAAAGACTTGTCCAAAATGCGGGATACAAAATACGGTTAGCGCTCAATTTTGCATTTATTGTGGATATAAAATATAGTTTAATTTTTTTCGAATCTTTTTTAGCACTATTTTTTTAATCCTTTCCCTCATTATTATCTTTACAAGCTAATCTAATATCCAACATTTAGCAGAAATAATTAAAGGAGTTTTAAGATGAAACAAGAACGAGTCTTTGATGAGAGTGGAATCCCCAAAATTCGCGTCGTCGCTGATTATCCTACTTCAAAAGCTCTTAATCTCCATCCTGATTTACGAAACCATCTCAAATCAACGGATCCTCCCAGAATTAAAAACGAGGATCGAGAGACTCTTCTATTATACAACAAATACATTGCGAAAGACCTCTATGATATCGACATTCAATTCGCCGAACATGCCATAATTCCTACCCCAATTATGAGATATAATTTTCTAATGCACGCAATTAAACCAAATTCTTCGATTATTGAAATTGGCACCGGTGCAAGTGCTATTATCTCCATGTTAGCGGCCAAACATTTTAATGCTCAAGTATTTGCTACTGAAGTGGATAAGGAATACATTAAACTTGCAAACCAGAATATTAAGCGAAATAAATTACAATCTAAAATTACTGTATTTGATTCACATGGAGCTTTCTTCAAAAATGTTGTCCCTGAGGGTCTCAAAGTTGACTTTATTATTTCAAATCCGCCTTATTATGACAAAATTCTCTCACCTAAGGTCATTTGGGGTGGTAAAAACCATGAACTGGTTGGAGAAGGTAAAATGGGGGAATTTTTCATCCTTAAAATTATCAAAGAAGGATGGGATTATTTAAAATATCCTGGAACGATTTCGTTTATTATACCTAAAACACGGCAAAATACATTAGTAGCAGTTGAAGATTTCCTCAATTCACACAACTATGATTATGACATAATCGGTTTACTCGCTGGAAATCGAACCAGATTTATTTTTCGCATTTTTAAAAATAATTTGCTAGATATTAATCGGTTATCGGAAATGGATTAATTAAATTATAAAATATATTAATGAAATGGATTAAAAGGAAAAAGGACAAGATAATATTATAGAATGTCTCAAATTTTTAATTATAAATTTATTGTAATCGGGAGCCCTGGAGTTGGAAAAACATCTCTCGTTAAGAATTTCATCGAAGGATCCTTTCTTAGTGAATATAAATCTACTATCGGAACCAATCTCTATACAAAATCTCTTGAATTCAAAAGTGACAAATCAGAAGAAAACAAAGATAATGAAATAATTGTTAAACTTGTTCTTTGGGATATAGCCGGCCAAGTTCAATGGGATATTATGCGTCCTGCTTATTATCAAGGAAGCCATGGTGCTTGTGTAGTGGGAGATCTTAGTAGAAAACGCACATTTCAAAAAATTGAAAATTTTTGGATCAAGGATGCACGAGAAAACTGTAATAAATCGATTCCTATCATTTTACTTGCAAATAAAAACGATATAAAAGCAGAGATAAGCGAAGAAGAGGTTAGAGAGATGGCCAAAAGATGTGAAGTTGACCGGATAATTTTCACAAGCGCAAAAACCAGTTATCATGTGCAAGAGGCTTTCATTGCGTTAATAAGAATGTGCATCAATATTGATCCTCTAATTTTTGTAGGCTCTGATATTTAGAAATAATAAAAGGAAATTAAATAATAGGAAAAGGAAAGGAAAGGAAAAAAGAAAAAGTGTTTCTTATAATAATATCATTAACCGCGCATTCGTTCTAGTAATAGCATCATCATAATACTAAGAAGAATTTGTGTCTCTTCATATTCGCTCATTTCAGATAGTTTCTCAATCTTAAACTTACCTTCAAAGAGTGATGATTTCTTTTTCACGCGCATCATTTCGGTGCCATCCAATCTTGAAATTAAATAGGAGGGGTGGAAGAAAAATCCTGAAAGAATATTTGGAATTATTGCATCCATCAATCTTACAAAGACACTTTCCTCGTTTATTATCATTGTTTGATTTTGACCATCAAATATTTCGTAATAGGCGCGAAAAATAGAACGCCCTCCCTTACGCTTAACAGAACCAAGATTTTGGCCACCGATATCTGTAAAATTATAGCGTGCGGAGAAATCTACAATTCTATCGGCATTGATTGTATAGAGCTGATTTATTTGGTTTTTATCAGTAAATACTTTTATTGCTTCTTTGAGTTTAAACAATTTTTGCTTAACATAAAACACAACATTTCCGTCTCTGTCAGTTACAGTGAATTTAGACGCAATAGTTACTATTTTAAAAGAAACTTGTAGTGGATATTCCATTTTTAATGTCCTCTAGTAAATTTTTCTGGTAATTGGTAATCAGATATTATCGCTTCAAATTACTCAGTTATATTAGATACGTGAATTTGACCTAAAAATCTTCTTAAATTTTAGAAAGTATTTTAATATCGATTCCAAATGAGTAATTTCACAATAATGATAAAGGAATGACAGAAAATCGCTTCAAAACTATTACGGGAAGAATAAATAAGAACAAAAAGAAAAAATTTTGAATAGTTAAGATTATTAATTTGGGCTAATTTTATCCAAATCTGATAAATCTAATCCAGCTCCAATATCTTCAGGCATCTCTGATAGGAATTCATCCAAAATCTCGCGAAGTTCTTCACCCGATCTTTTTAATACCAACCTTATTAAACCTAAATTCACATCAACATCGGAAATTAAACACAAAACCCCTTTCCCGCAACTGGCTGCAAATATCTTACCCCCATCAAATTCGGATGTGACAATTTGAAGACCACCAAGTTCTAAATTATTTCCTTGCTCTTCAGAAGCGCAAAATACAGCGCTCGCAATTGCACCTATACCATCTACATCTAACGGTATGTACGAGAACTTGGAGACGTGGGCAATTGTTAGCCCAGTTTTGTCAACGAGAATAACTTTACGAATCCCCGACTCGGATTTAATAATTTTAGACAAAATTATGTTGAATGATTGTGTTGAAAGCGCCATTTTTTTTTTTATATCTCCGATTTTACGATTACTTAATTAATTTAATCGTTGTTTTACCTTAAAAATTTTGGTATGCCATTAATTTCCTATTTTTAACGTGAAAAAGGTTATCTAAATTTTCCAAGATTATAAAACATTCCAAAAATGAAAAGAAAATTTTATCTATAGCATTGCTTCCTCATCAGTGGTTGCGACTTCGTAATAGATTTGTGTCAGTGAGTCTTTAGCATCTGCCCAACGCCTGGAATCACCGCTAATTAAATCATCAAGGTACCTTTCGAGCATTTTCATTGTTGCATCGCGTTCTCGTTTGACATGTATATTTAGACACACTTCCAAATCAACTATATCATAAATCCCTAGAGTAGATAAGATATTTCTTACTAGTTCATCATTTGGGCGTTCTAACTCTTTAAATCGCTTAATGTCTTCTTTAATTTTGTTAATATCAATGTTAGGGATCATTTTTACACTTCGAGTTTTTTAAATTTTATTAATTAATTAAAAAAAATTTCTAAATATATATTAATTTAAGGATCTAAACGATCCGGAGTCCGTGGATACATGATACACTCTTTAATTTGGTTTATTCCGGTGATCACTTGCAGCCACCTTGCGATTCCCAATCCAGCACCTGCATGAGGAGGCATTCCATATTCAAATGCTTGGAGATGACTTTTAAAATCTTCAGGATTCAATCCTTTATCAATTAGATTTTGTTTAAGTAAATCTTTATCATGAACTCTTGTGCCGCCTGATGAGAGTTCCAACCACCCTTTTTGTAAATCAAAACCTTCACTTAATGAAGGATCTTCTAAATCGTGCATTATGTAAAACGGTTTTATACTCATTGGCCAGTGAGTTATATAATAATATCCAGGTAAGATTTCACCGAGTTTTCTGGAAGCTTCTGTGTCAAAATCTTCCCCAAATTCTATTTTCATACCTGCTTTTTCTTCTAATAGATTTAAAAGCTCTTGATATGTATAACGAGGGAATGGAATTTTTGGAACATCGAAATTTTCCCATTGACCTAAAATTATCAAATCATTTTTGCACTGTTTCTTTATTTGTTTTAAAACATGCACAACCAGCCCTTCTAAAGTTGTTAAAACATCATCATAATTTGCAAATGTTAATTCTATATCAAGTTGATAAATTTCGCATACATGCCTATTTGTAAATGATTTTTCAGCACGAAAACTAGGACCGATTTCAAATACATTTTCAAAGGCTCCGCACAATCTTTCTTTATATAATTGCGCGCTCTGAGATAAATACGCATCTTTATCAAAATATTTTATTGGGAAAAGTTCTGTTCCTCCTTCTGTGGCGCTTCCGATTATTTTTGGAGTAAAAATTTCTGTATATTTATTCTTAATTAAATACTTTCTAATTTCGTGGAGTAAAACAGTGTGAATGCGAAATATCGCTTGATTTTGTGGATGTCTAAGATCTAATGATCGATGATTTAATCGTGTATCCAAATCAGACATGGTTTTTCCTGTCATATCAATGGGTAATTGGTCGACTGCTTTATTTAATATTTTTATTTCAATTGGAATAAGCTCGACTCCTTGCGGGGCTTTGTCGAATAATACTACCTTTGCCTTTATTAGCAAGCACCATTGATTTCCAATAATTTTTATCTTTTCAAAGAGCTCATCTGTGACAACTCCTTTTTTGGCTGTGAGCTGGATAGTTCCATATTTATCCTGCAATACAATGAAAGCCATTTTTCCCAACTTTCTTATTTTGGAAACCCAACCACCAACTACTACTTCTTTATTATTCAATTTTTTGGATAATTCTGAAGAATAATGAGTTTTTCTGAGAGATCCTAGTTGTTCTAATTCCATAAAAATCTAAATATTAAATGAATTTTCAAGTTTACGATTTTAGTTATTTTAACTTGATTTCCTTAATTCATTTAACAGAATTGTTGCGTATGAACCCTTAGGGAGTGAAAATTCCAATTTAATCCCTTTTAGATCCAAATTTGGATAATTATTGGTTATATATGCTTGACTAACATTGAGATTTGATGGACGAATAGAAATTGCCCGATTAGTTCCTTCGAAATTATATAGTCTTCGTTCATTTTGCATAAAATCTGATAAGGTGAATTGTTCCTCATCTAATATCTTCATATAAATATCTTTAAATGCTGGAAAATCAGCCAAATTTGATTTATATCCTAATATTGGGGCAAGAATTGATGCACGTTCTCGTAAAACTGCTTTTTCAATATTTTTATCATTCCAACCATTTCCGCCTTCGTATTTGTATTTAACCAGTGAAGGGCTTCCTTTGACATCTTTAAGAATTGTAATTACATCCCCCTTAACGGGAGTGGATATTGGGATTCCATTTTTTATTCTTCTCGATACAGCTTTATTGAATAAGAATGATTGATATGAGGAAAGAATAAGATTACACAACGAAATCGGGAGTTCCAAGTAAGCCTTTTTATAATTTAATTCCTTAGCAAGTTGCTCAATTACAAATTTTTCATAAAACAAAGGCTTTGGGCAATCTTTTAAGCCTTTCTCATAATTACGCTCTTTTTCCAAATTTATCCTAAAAAGTGCATTGGATTCGTATTCTTTAGGATAAACTGTAAATAGAAATTCTTCGACAGCTTCTTGGTATTTACCTTTAAAGAATAGCTTACCAATTTTATGTGAATTCGGGCGGTGCTGTCCGAAGCGCTGCATTCCGAAATAATTTGGAAATCCGGTTGAATTAATTTCATCAACCCAAACGTTTAAAATATCAACGATTTCATCGTATGGTTTAATTGAATTTCGGATATTAATGGTAAATTGATTTCCCCAAAGTTTTCCTAATTCCATTCCCTTTCTGGATGAACGAATTTTAGTTAAAAAGATACTATTGTGTTTAAAACCTTTTAATTTCGTTAAGCAATTTCCTTTAACTGAAAATTTCTGAGACGTTATTGCCGTATGGTCCTTAATTCCGTTCCATTTTATAAATTTAAAAGGAATATTTAGATATTTTTCAAGAATCTTTGCAGCAATTATCGTATCTGTATTTTTTTTGATTAAAGTAAATGTGGTATATCTATCTTTTCCTGGTTCAAAACTCTGATTTGAACTTGATTTTTCATTTTCAAAGGTGCTTAAAATCTCTCCAGAGGGCAATATTTCTCGCACAATAAAATCACTAATATCTGCTTTGATTCTACCTCCGAGAGGTGGTGTATCAGTGGCATAACATTCCAATCCAACTAGGTGTCTTTGAGAAATTGGTGTAAATTCTTTATTTTGTTGATTTTGTGCCATTTCAGCCCCAACACCAGTGAAAATTAGTTTTAATATATTTTAGAAGTAGATAGAAAAAAAAAATTCTATACTCTTCGCCCTCTACGGCCACCCTTTCGGCGCGTGCCATCATGAGCTTGTGGGGTTACTTCGGCAATTCTACCAATTCGTAAACCAGATCTGGAAAGTGCTCGGATTGCGGCTTGTGCTCCAGGTCCCGGCGTCTTGGCTAAACGACCTCCTGGTGCACGTACTTTGATGTGAATTCCACCAATCCCTTTATCTTTTAGGGTTTGTGCTGCTCTCGAACCGCACTGCATCGCAGCATATGGTTTGGCTTCATCTCGATCGCTTTTCACAACCATTCCACCAGAAATCCGAACAAAAGTTTCTCCGCCGCTTATATCTGTAATAGTTAAAATTGTATCATTATAACTGGCAAAGATGTGCGCAATACCCCATCTTAATTTTTTTGGATCTGCATAATTGTCATATTTTCCCATTGTTAGAATTCCTCCACAGCTTTACTATCTGCTGAACTTTTAAGGCTTTGGCTACCGCTCCAAATTTTTGAACTGTCTTTATAGAATGGGGAGTTTAAAGCATATTTAATCTGTTCTTCTTCTTTCTTTTTAACAAGGTAAGATGGAGAATCGATAGTATTGCCGGCTACTGATATATGTCTATGTACAATTAATTGTCTTGCCTGGATAATGCTCTTTGCGAGACCAACCTTGAATACAAATGTTTGTAATCTTCTTTCCAGAATATTATCAATTGTAAGACTTAATATATCATCGGTTGAACCATCTTCTGATACGAGATTTAACTTTGCAACACTGTCTCGTAAATCAACAAAACGAATTTTTTGAATAGCTTCAGGAAGACTTCGATTTTCACGTGCTAATTGTCTAAAATGAGATAATGCAAATTTATGTTTTCGTAATTCTTTTTTATTTCTGAGCCCATATTTTCCGAGTAGCTCTAATTCTTCTACCAAACGTTCTTTTTCGAATGGATTGTTTGGAGTTTTATATTTTTTTTTTAATCTTCTTGGATCGCCCATTATTCTCGCTTCTTTTTCATGTCTTTTCTGTAATATCCAACAACTAAACCTTTTCGGCCTGTAGTTCTTGTTCTTTGGCCTCTAACTTTAAGACCATACATATGTCTAATCCCTTTCCATGATCTTGTTCTTTTCATTTTATCAATATCATATTTTAATAAAAGTTCAAGATCTGTTCCAGAAATGTGGCGATATTCTCCAGTTCTGATGTCTTTCTGGCGGTTTACCATCCATTTTGGAATTCCGTACTTAACGGGTTCTTTAATAATGTCGACAAGCTTTTGTTGTTGTTCTTCAGTGATAAGACCTATTCGTATATCCGGGTCGATTCCTGCTACTCTTACAACTGCTTGCGCCAACCGTCTTCCTACTCCTCGAATCTGTGATAATCCGAAAGCAACCTTACGATGGCCTTCGATACTCGTACCCAGTATTCGGAGCAAGTTACGGAATTCTGCATTTTTTTGATAATAGATTTTTTCTAGTTTTTGTGGCACAGTTTGTGACTCCTTGCAAATTTTTTGCTAACGAAGCAAATTAATCATAAAATTTATGTTTTGTGAATTTTATTAGGAATACTCGAAAATACTCAATAATACTCAAAAATTTTTCATTTAGAAGAAGATCGCGAATTCTGGAAAGCTTACTACAACTACGAATCTTTTTTTAAACAATTCACCTTAAATGTAATTATGATCGACTTGAGTATCCATGATGAACTTGAATCATATAGAGAAAAATTCAGTGAATACATAACTAAAGGGGACGCTAAAGGTTTAGCATCGCTATATACCGAAAATGCTTGTTTAATGGCTGATAAATCACCTATCTATGAAGGTCAAGTTCAGATTGATGAATTTTACAAACATAGTTTCAAAGATGGAGTAAAAGACATCAAACTTACTGCAAATGAAATCATAGATATGGGAGATTATGTTACTGAAAGAGGAGCTGCTAAAATAATTGTAAAGACAAGAAAAGGTGAAAACATAGCGGTGATTACTAAATACATTCTCTTGTGGAAGAAAACTCCTGAAAGCTATAAGATACATTGGGACATGTTCAACTCAAACAATTCATAATCTTATCCCCACTTCAATATAATCCTGATTCGATTTAGAATTTAATTAGAAATACTCAAAAATACTTGAAAAATTATCATTTAGAAGAAGATCTTGAATTTTAAACATTAACTATCTTCTTAAATGTGGATACTATCTCGCGTTCTGAATGGAAAAGAGGTATCTGAATATCTTGAAATATCTTTTCAGCTTCCAATATTTCTGACTTTTCTCCAAAGAGCCAGAAAAAAATAGGTTTTTTATGTTTATTAATAATTTCCTTCAATTTATACCAGTCAACTTTCCAAGCGGTCGCATTATGATAAGCCGCCACGAAAATAGCTTGGATTCTTGGACTTTAAAGAGCAATATCAATGCAACTCAATAATACTTTTTGATAATCTCCCCTGGCATGCTCAACAGCTGGCCAGTAATCAATTAAGGCGTGTGAGGCTGGCGGCATCCATGGAGGGTATAATTCTGCAAGTTTGTTATAAGTTTCAGAATCTAAAATCGGTATATCAACCCCATATTTATAGCTCCAATCTGCCATAATAGCACCTGCTGCCCCAGAAATTGTGATTACAGCAGCAGATGGTTGTGTTATTGGCTTGATTTTTGTATCTTTCATGAAACTTAGAGTTCTGGCAAGATTAAATAGATCCCAAAAATCATCGGCAAGAATACAATGACTTTGGGTAATAACCGCTTTTATTAATTCTGATCTTTCAGCTAAAGCCCCGGTATGTGAGTTTGTTGCTTTAGACCCGATTGGAGAAAATCCCGATCTTAGTAAAATGATTTTTTTATCAAATTTGTCTCTAGCTTGGCGGCATAATTTTATAAAAAGGCGAACATCTTGGAAGGATTCAACATACATACCAATGGTGGCAACTTTATCATCATGAATTAAATACTCTAAAATATCGTTTTCATTAATATCCATTTTGTTACCGATTGTAATTACGTATCGTACTCCCAGATTTGGATTATTGCTTGTAAAATATGGGTAGTAGGCACCGTTTATAAAACCAGATTGGGAAACTATTGCCAAGGATCCTGCTTTTGTTTTTCCCATAGGAATGAAAGAAGTAAAAAGACCTTCACCATCTTGTTCAACAAAGGTAATTCCTGTGCAATTTGGCCCTAAAATACGAATTTTTTTAAAGTTATCAGTAATCTCCCAAATTTCATCTTTTAGTTTTTTACCTACTTCCACTTCTCCAAATCCAGCAGCTTCAATGATTGCTGCTTTGACACCTTTCTGAATACAATCTTTAAGCACTTGAACTGCTTTGGAACTGGGCACATATAAAATCGCAAGTTCAATAGGATCATCTATCTCATTTATGGATTTGTATAGGTTTAATCCTAAGATATTCCCGCCTCTTGGATTTATGGGATATAATTTACCTTTATAGTTGTGATCTATGATATTTTGGAGGAGTTTATATCCACTTTTGTTAGGATTGGTAGAAGCACCGAAAATTGCAATCGATTTTGGTTTAAAAAATGAATTTAATTCAAGCATTCTCTTTCAGTTGTTTTTTTAATTTAATTTGGAACAATAATTTTAATTTTTACTTCTTCACCGATTTGTTCTTCAATTTTTTTCTGCAAATCGTCTCGATCATTTGATATTTTACTCAAAAGTTCCTTATATTCTCGTTTACGATGTTTTAAATCATTTGAATAATGTTCAAGATCTAAAGTTAATGTTGAGATTTTGTTTTTTAGTTCCGTTCTTTTTTGCTCGATACCTTTTTTAGCTAACCGCGCTCTAATTTCTTCTTTTCTTGCTTGAATTTCTAAATTCTCATTGATGAGTGTTTCTAATTTATTTTCACTAACTATTTGGTTAATGTTGACAATAATTTTATTTTTTAAATCTGCTTTTAATTTTAAAGGATCCTTTTCATCTTCTAGAATTAACCTAGTTTTTATTAAAATTTCTCGTAATCTCTCGATTTTTGGGCCTTCTTGTAATATTTTTTTAACAGGTTCTTTAATATATGGGCGTAAATCACTTTCTCTAATTCCACGCGTATAAATCGAACCCCTTTCAAGGGATTTTTTTAATTTTTTAAATGCTTTTTTAAATTTCAGGGAATCTCTGAGTTCGTTGGATTTCAAAGTCTCGCTGCGTTCTATTTTTTCGAATAATTGTAAATCGGCATCTTCACTTAATTTGAGTAAATCACTTTCAAAAGTCTTTAGATTTTCCTGCATTTCTAGTAGAGTCTTATCCATTCCATCGATTTTTCCTTTAATAGAACCTAATCGCTCTATATTGTGTTTTAATTGAGGAATATTTTTAATTTCGTTTTCTGCCTTTTTTCCATCTTGATAATTTTTTCGTAAAAATTTTCCAATTTTTTGAGAAAGATCTCCAATTTTACGTAAATGCAAATCTACCTCTTTAATTTCGATTTTATAATGCTTTCCGAAACGAGGGATCGCTTTACGCCCCTGAGAATTATAGACAGAATATAATTTCTTAATGCTATCACAAAATTTCTGAGATTTTTCATAAGAAATATCCTCAGAATGAATGGAAGGAATTCGGATTTCATCTAAAGTTTCCACCATGGAATCAACAAAGCGTTCTAAGATTTTTTGAGTCTTTTCATCAATCGTATTCTCACCTTCTTGAATATCTCGATTTTTCCAAGTATTAAAAGCATTTTTAGTTTGTCCAAGTTCTTTTTCGCTATAACCAAAAAATTTACTTAGGACTTTATGTTCTCGCTTAAAACGGACTTTTAATTGGTTTAGGTACCAATCTTCTAATTCTTCAAGTGGAATTTCTTTCATTCTTTAAATCAGCCAAATTATTATTTTCAATTTGAATTTCGATTGCTATTTTCTAAATTTACATAGTATATATATATAACGAATTTCAGAGCAAATTTAATAAATCTACACACTTTTTAATTTTTTTTGGATTTCTTTTGCTTGGTAATAAGTTCACGTAAAGCTTTGGCATCCATTCCAAGATAGCCGTCCTTTGAGAAAATGGGAGATCTAATTTGGTGCATATCCCTATCATCAGAACTTATAAATAAAATTCCTTTTTTTAGGAATGCATCAAAATAATTGACAAATTTCATCTTATTAGATGTTAGATGTGATTCTTCTTCGATTACATTTTTATGTATTTCAAGAAATGGTGCTTTTTCCGCTCCCAAAACCTTTTCAACTCCTAAAGCTTTCATCCCTGCGAATAAAGCTCCAATTGTTGCCACAAAAGGTAATTGATGTGCCATTGTGTTGACACTTAATAAGGCTTGAACGTTTTTTGCTGACAATGATTCAGCAAGTATTTTTATATCGAACCCGAAACATCCCTTAAAATTAACTCCCAATGATTCTTCAACTGCATTTTTTATTCCTTTAAGTCTCGAAAGTGAATCATCTTGATGTTGTCTAAAATATTTTATAAAGGGTTTAGTGTCTATGATATCAATCTGTGGTTTTTTTTGCTTGCAGCTGAATTTTACTAAAGTATTGTATGATCTATCATCTTCTCCATTTTTATATACTACAATCAAGACATTTTTGAAATATTGAATAACTACCTTAACTGCCATTCCAAAATTCTCTGCACCTTTTCCTAGTTCGAAACCAAAAAGCTTTAAGAATTCATTTAATAAGGAATCAGGGCTCCAAATTGATGTATAAGAAATCGAAAACAAATTTGCAAAAAGATCAAACACATTGTGTTCAGATTGGTTCCATTCTTTCAATATTTTTAAGAGTTGATAGTCGAATATTACTTGGGTTCTAAATCCTGTTACGTTATATAGTAAATTCGCCATTTCTTTTGGTGTTAGTTTTTCTTCATTGCATTTCTTTAATATTTTCCAGGGTAGTGGATTTATACTAATTTGGTTATCTTCTACTATTGTTCTAAAAGCAAATATTATTTGATTTGATACTTTTGAAAGAATCACTGTATTTGACATAGTACCTTCAAGCAATGTGGAAATAATCGTGCTCCATTTTGGAAGTTCCTCATTTTTTGCTTTAATTATCATATCTTTAACAAAAGTTAATAATAATCCTTGAGATTCAATTAAGGAGAATGCATAATTTAAAAAAGGTAATCCGAATTTTGAAACCAAATTCTCTTTTAAATTATCAATTGCTTCAAAAATTTTGAATATATTAAGATTTAGTAGTGGTATTTTTGATTCAGCAATAATTTCTTTGATATCAGTTGGTAAAATAATCGTATGCATATTTTCATCAGAATTGAGAAAATTACTTAATTCTTCATTAAATGGCTTCATTTCTTTTATTTTTAATGAAATTTTTTTAAGAAAACTTGATTTTTCTTCATTGTCTTCGATTTCTGAGAAATTAAACTTAAGAGAAAAACTTGATTCCTTTTCTTTTTCTTCGATTTTATCAGTGTTTATAAGAAAAAGGTCAATTGCCGATAAATCCTCGTCAATAATGATATAACAATAATTATTGAATGGATGGATTTGATAAAAATATTTTAGAAGAAAATAAATTTGATGTAAATCCCATTTTAATGGAAATCCCGAAATAAGATGATCTGGAATAACTATCTCATCAATTATATTCAATGCAACTTTGTTCATAAAAGAAAATAACTCTTTAATATCATTTTTCACTGGGATGATCTCTTCATCACTAATCTCGTGTAAATTATTCTTCATCATCAATAAAAAATTATCATCAATAAAAAAATTATTTTTTAAAGTTCACGTTTAAAAGTCAATTACTCTAAATTTTTTTATAACAAATATAATTAATAAATAAGTGAAAAAAAAAGAAAATATGTCCCGCTATATGATACCGTGAAATTTTTATGATCAAAGAAAATGATGAATTATTAGAAAAGGAAATAGATAAATTAATTGAAATCTATGAAATGTTGATTTCCCAACCCACTCCTGAAGAAGAAGAGCAAGCCCAAAGGGATTTGTTAGTTATTTTGAAAGAAGTTAAAGATATGTTAGGGGATTTTGATCAATTTCATGAATTAGATGAGTTATATCAAATTATATCAAAATGGGATACTTTAGAATCTTGGTTCTATGAAATAATTGGATTGGAAGATAAATTGGTCAATTTTTTAAGTAAATTCCGCCACGTTAATAAAAGAAAAGACAAAAAAGAACCAAGAGAACTTTTTCCAATCTCACAAGGTAAAATTCAGAGTTCAGATTCAGAAATCGATAAAGAAAAAGAATCAAGAATGAATGTAACTCTTCAAACAGTGGAAAAAAAAATGAAAAATTTGATGACAAGAGATAGCTTGATCCAAGATTATTCACCACCAGTAATTAATCAACCAGCTCACATTGAAATAGTTTCAAAATCACCCACTCCTCATCTAAAATCTAAATTAGTCGCACCTAAAATTATTATTCCTCCGGTAATGGCTCCTAAAAAGAAGATTGTGCCCGATTCAATGTCCTATTCTAATTTAAACCACCAAACTCAAGAGAAAGATCCAATAAAAATTGATTATACTCCTCCCGAATCTCAATCAAAAGCTGAGTTTCATCCTAAAATTAATCCAATTTCAAGTACTCAAAAAACAATAAAAATTCACCCTATTACATCTGATCAGTTTAAAAATACTCAAAGTTCTCAAAGATCTCAAAAATCTCAAAAATCTCAAAGTATAGTAGATTCTCAAACAGAAGATCTGAACAAATTGTCATCCAAAGAATTGTATAGAGAATTAATTCGATTAGAAGCCAAACAATATCATATAATAAAACAACAGAAAATTTTAGGAGAAAAATACAATGCCAGACAAATTAGTGAATCCCTTTTTAATAGTACTCGAGAAGAAACTAATTTAGAAGTCAAAAGTTGCATAAATAAAATTAATCATATTAAATCAATAATTAACAGATAAAAATACAAATAATATAATAGATAAAAATACAAATAATATAGGAGAAAAAGTATATGTCAAAAGAAGAATACTCAAAACTTTTAGAATCCGCCTTTGATAATGGAATTCCATTTATTAATATTACAGAATTCTATTCTTATGCCCTAATTCCCCAAGGTGATAAGTGGCTGGAAATTTCATACGATTTCGAAGAGAAATCTATAGATGAAAAAAAAGAGATTGCTGAGGATTTAGCCTTTTTTAAATTATGTGAAGAAGTTGAAAAAAGTATGGCTCTAGAATTAGAAATTTTTTATTTGAACAAATGGAAAGAGTTTAAACAAGGATTATCTGGTACAGAAGGAGAAAAACTTATTTCTTGTATAAAAGAACTAACTTCTAATTCAGAAACATATGCTAAAGACTTGCCTGTAGTTTTAAATAAAGAAGATCTTGGAAAAATCCTTAGTAAACTTTAACCTCTCTGAATTGTGAGAATAATTTTCAAAGTTTTTAAAAAGTAGGAGTTTTTTTACTATATTAAAAAATACTATAAATTACTGATAAGAGTTGCTACTTAACAATGGTGGATCCTAAACCAATAGATTCAATTATCCGCAAAATTAAAAAAAAATGGGATGTTGATAAAGAAAACTGGAGCATTTTGAGTAATCATGATAAGGACGGCAATAAGGAAATGCTTATTACCCAAGCTCCATATAGCTATTGGTTGAAAATGAAAACTGTTACCGCAAGGAGCCAGATGGCATACGGTAAAGAAATAAAAAATTTGGATGAAGAAATCAGTAAGAATATAGAAACAAATAAAAAAATTCAAGGAAAACTTAATACTAAACAAGAACTTATGCAATTATTCGGATTAATTGTACCTTCTAAAAAGGATATCATATATACTGCTGGGGTTGAACAAATATCTCCTCTAAAAGTTCAGATTCAAAAAGATAAAATTGAAGAAAAGGAAAAAGACGCAGATAAATTGTTTAGATTATATTTACGAAGAAAATGGGAAAGAGAACAAGCATTAAGGGAAGGTATGTATCTCTAACTCAACTAAATTCTGCCATTTTTAAGATATTTTTGAGTTCCTTGGTGAGTAAACCAGTATTTACCATCCCAACAAACAGTACATAAATCTTCCTCAGGAAAGCCAATAGCGTCAATTAACCCTTCCATGGTTAAATATGTCAAACTATCAGCCCCAATCTCTTTACATACTAATTCATTAGCTTCTTCTACAGAAGATGTTTCACTTTCTTTCCTACAATAAATTAATTCTTCTTTGGATGGGAAATCTACACCATAATGGCAAGGAAATCTAATTGGTGGGCAGGATGATCTAACATGAATTTTTGAAGCACCAGCCCATCGTAATAATCTAACGATTCTTGTCATTGTAGTTCCACGAACAATACTATCATCGATAAGGATAATTTCTTTACCCTTTACTATAGCTGGAACTGGATTCAATTTCATTCTTACCAAATTCATTCTTTCTGCTTGACTTGGTGCAATAAAACTTCGAAAAACGTACCTATTTTTCATTAAACCTTCGTCATATGGAAGTCCACTTTCTTTTGTATAACCTATTGCAGCGGACCTTCCTGAATCTGGTACAGGAACAACAATAGCATTGTTATATTTAAAACCATTTTCCTTATCCAATTTTGCTAGATTTTTTCCGAGTCTTTCTCTTGTTTGGTGGATATTTTTTCCATCAATAATACTGTCACCTCTAGCAAAATACACATATTCAAAAACGCAATGATGTTTTTCTACATTCAATAGTTTTTCTCTATGGAAAAAATGATCTTGGTGAACATGAATAATTTCTCCCGCATTTATATCTCTGATTAGATTTCCACCTAGTGAAGTTATCGCACTTGATTCTGATGCAATAATATATAATTCTGTATTTAATAATTTCACAGTTCCATAACACAGTGGCTTATTTCCGCTACGATAGGCATATATGTCTCCTTCATTCGTTAAAATAACCAAAGAAAAAGCGCCATCAAGAATTTTTGCAGTAAATTCAATATTTTCTACCCAGTCCTTAGTAAGTAAACTGTTTGAAGCAATAATATTAGCAATTACTTCCGTATCTCCATTTGTTAAGAAAATCTTACCCTTTTTCTTCAATTCATCTTTTAATATCTTGTAGTTTGTTATATTTCCATTATATGCTATAGAAAAGGGAGGTGATTGAGTTGTTTCATAGTGAAATGGTTGAGCATTCCTTATATCCCCAGAACCTGCTGTCCCATAACGAACTTGGCCAATTCCGACATGCCCCCACAATTTTTGCAATATTTCCGGTTTCAATGCTTGAAATACCAACCCATGATCCTTGAATGTATGAATTCTTTTAGAAGAATCAACAACACTTATACCTGCAGCTTCTTGACCACGATGCTGTAATGACATTAACCCTCGAAAAATAACTTGAGCAATATCAACTGAAGGATCTTTAGCAACAACAGCAAAAACACCGCATTCTTCTCTAGGTTTAACCATTATTTTTCATACCTTTAAATCTGCTTTTTTCTGATATATTCTACTGCGTTCTTAAAAATCTTTAATCCATTTTCTGCTGGAATCTTCCCCCTGCTCCATTTTGGGTGTTGGTATTTATTTAAGTGGCATTCGGGATGTGGCATCATTCCAAAAATATGTCCTGATTCATTACAAATCGAAGCAATTCCATTTATAGATCCATTCGGATTATTTGGATATTCATCAGGATCATAGATAAATGGTACAAGTTCTTTTTCCCATATTTTTTCTAGAATTTTTTTATTTTTAACAACAAATTGCCCTTCTCCATGCCTAACAGGAACCTCCAAATTATGTTTATAATCCTTTGTCCAAATACATGGAGAATTCAATGGCTTTAATTGAACCCATCTACCTTCAAATAGACCTGAAGCATTACCTATTAAAGATACTTCTTGTTGGAATTTTACCCCTTCAAGCTCTGGTAAAACACCCATTTTAACTAAAACTTGAAATCCATTGCAAACTCCGAAAATTAATTTCTCTGCATTTATGAATTTGGTTAAATCTTCTCTTAAATTATAACGAAACTTATTTGCTAGAACACGTCCCGAACCAAGATCATCAGCAAACGCAAAACCACCTGGGAACATTAATATGTTGTAGTTTTCTAAGTCGTCTTTTTTATTTATTAAATCATTAACATGAACGCGCTTCACAATATCTGCTCCGGCGGTTTCGAAAGCATATTTTGATTCATAGTCGGCGTTAATACCAAAACCAGTAAGAATACAAACCTTAACCATGATTATTTGCCTCCGTATATGGGTTTTAACGTTTTCTGCCAAGAATCCTTTAGTTCTGCTATGGGAGCATCAATAATTATATTTCCATCATTTCCAGTAATATTTAATTTTGTTCCCTTAACAACTCCAATATTGGCAAATTCTGTTCCTTCCATCATAATCTCAAAAATTCCTTTATTTTCTAGTGTGACAGTTAATACTAATCTGCTGGCTGATTCTGAAAACAAAATTATGTCATCTCTCAGATATTCATCACAAGGAATTAAGGATAAATCAATTTCTAAACCAAAACCACCCGCAAAGGCGGATTCTGTGAGAGCCACTCCTAATCCTCCATCAGAACAATCATGACATGAAAGAACTAATCCTTGTTGGATTGCTTTATATAGAAGTCGGTATCTTTCGATAGCTGATTTCGGTTCAACTTGTGGAACCTGGATTCCCTTTAAATTAAGTTCATCAAGGTACTCAGTTGATCCAAGTTCGTTTTTTGTGATTCCTAAGATATATACTAAATCTCCTTCGTTTTTTACATCCATGGTTACTGCTTTTCTAACATCTGGTAATTTTCCAATAACTGAAAAAAGCATTGTAGGAGGGACACTGACGCTAATATCGCCGATTCTATAATCATTTTTCATCGAATCTTTACCAGAAATACATGGTAATTTATAATTAGTTGTAATATCGTATAATGCTTTATTTGCACGAACTAAATCGCCAACATATTTTTCTTCATCCTCTTTGGAAAATCCCATTGCCCAGCAAAAATTATCTAAACCTGCTAAATAATCTGGATTAGTGCCAACACATACAACATTTCTAACTGCTTCGTCAATAGCATTTGCTACCATTGCGTAAGTGTCAATATCTGAATATCTAGGGCACATACCATGAGACACTCCAATACCTTCCCAAGAATCGAAAATTGGGCGTATAACTGCTGCATCACTTGGACCATCATTTTCTATCCCAGTGAATGGTTTGACAATACTTCCTCCTTGAACTTCATGATCGTATTGTCTTACTATTGATTCTTTTGAACATATATTTAGACGACCAAGCATGCTTTTCAGAGTTTTTGTTAGATCTTTAGGACAATCGAACTGAGGTTCAATTATAGTTTGTTGATTCCAAATACCCTTCATTTTTTTCTGGGGAACTCCATTAT
>JAUWOE010000270.1 GCA_030612265.1 Promethearchaeum sp. | reverse complement strand
ATTATTGAAACATTCCCGAATTGCACACCCATATATTCAGAAGAGAAATTTAAAATATGTGGCCCGGAAACCATATCAATTAATGACAATGTAAAGGTTGCAATTCCATTTGAATCTGTATAAACATTATCGATAGTTGTGGAATAAGAAATATCTTTCATTACTACCTCCATGGAACTTAGTGGATTACCGAGAAAAGATGCATTGACATCTACAGTTATTTCAGTGGGGGTCACTATAGTTCCACGATCGTATCCAGCAATTTCAGGGTTATACTCACCGTCGAATTCTAATATGTAGCTTAAATCCGCAGATGTGGGTTCAGTAGGTACTGCTGAAAAGTTATTATCAAATTCAACCCAATCTCCGGATGATGTGGAATCAGGGATAAAAACTTCCAACCATGTATAAGAATTTGCAATACGATATGTATACGCATCAAGATTACCTTCGGAAGGGTCCGGTGATGGCCCACCTAATTGAGCCGCGATAAAATCGTCCCATTTGTATCCAGAAACATAACGCACACTTAAACCTTCCAAACGTGCTAATGCAACAGTTAAGGAAGTTATTTCAAAGGGATATTTGGATTCGCGAACTTCACTCAACCACTCAATAGGATCTTCTCCATCCCCAGGCCGACTATTTCCTTGAACATTATACACGAAATTTGCACCAACATAATCAATTACTGCTTGAATTTTATCATAAACGTTATCAGCGCTGATAAAAGCAGAATTAGCTTCTAATTCATCTGCAGCGATATCAAAATAATAATGGGTACTCCTGTAACTATCCCAATCAGTGGCACCATTAGGCCCTGTTAAACAGGCTATTACTCCCAAATTACCACCAGTATACTGCGCCATTGTAACTCCCAAATTTCGATAATAGTAGGCGGATTCATAATCACTGCTATCATACAACAAATTATATGTTATGTTTGTAAATTGACCTGTTTCTGCCTGTGAATAACTTGCCTCCCCAGTCATGCCCCTTAAATAAATTTGATTTTTTAGGTCTACACTTGCAGCTACTAAAGGATTAGAACTAGGTGTATATTCTAACACACGTGCTTTCGGAGAAATTGAAGGAAGACCACTGGAAACCTGCGGACTTGCCATTATTGGGTACTTAATCTTCCATTTTTGTTCGTCCGCCGTTTCCAAGGCTAGACTTTGAGAATTGTCTAATGTATCTGATATATCCCAATCGTATGACGTTGTGTTAAAAAAATCGTAAGCGGCGATTTTAAACAAGGTTTCGGTCGGATTGTTCCAAGGATTTGTGAAAGGCTCTAATTCAATTGTATAAAACATTGGTCTCGCCAAAAGTGCTGCTGCTAATTCCGGAGGGAATGAATCAAGCATGGAACTATCGAAACTTTCGCCCCCTCCTAAAGATTCAAACATGCCACTTAAATCCTCCCCATATAAATCCAGAAATTCTTCAGCCGTCATGTTTTCACCAGCCAAATAATCCAGAGTTTCGTTTCCGAATAGGTTGGCTAATAAATCCAATTGTTCCGAGCCGTTTAGTGTATCAAAATAGGATGAATTAAATAAAGCATCAAGATATTTCTGAAAATCGTATTCTATCGGAATAAGTTCCGCATTTATGGAATCTGTTTTGTTACCTTCTTCAGTTATTGGATATCTTTCTTGGCCGTAATAGAAAAGAAAAGTTGTGAGTAAAGTGTTGATTGAATATCCACCTAGAATTAGTCCCGAGATTATAATTAATTTAAAAAAATTCTGTCGTTGAGCGCGAGAAATTTTTGCCATTATTAATTCACCATATAATAGAACATAATTTCAACATTCTTATTATATTATTATATGAAAGAAATCGGAATTCAAACTTAAAAGATTTCATAAAAAAATTTTTATGGTATTTTTTTTATGAAAAAATAGGGTCGATAAAAGAAAAAGGTTTAGTGTTTATAGAGATTACAAACCAAACTAAATGAATTTCTAAAAATCAACAAGTATCGGAAATAATTGAAACAAAAAATGATTACTTAGACCTAAATCTGATTTTCATGTCAAAAAGTTTTTGGCCCAAAGTTGAATATAATCGGATCTTATTATGCATAAAATCTAATTTTAAAGAAGCACAGATGTATTTATTGGAATTTTTATGGCGAAAAATAAATGGTCCGGATTTTTCCTTGTTTTGGACGGAATTGATGGATGTGGAAAGAGTACACAAGCAAAGAAATTAAGTGAATATTTTAAATCAAATAAAATCCAGACTTTTTTAACTGCGGAGCCTTCAGATTATGAATTAGGTAAAATATTAAGAAACTATTTGCAGAATCCTGAAGTTCCCGCTTCAGTAGATGCTCTTCTTTTTGCAGCAGATAGAATTGAGCATTGCAATAAAAAAATCTTACCACTTTTGAAGAAAGGTTTTATTGTTATATCGGATCGATATAGAGATTCATCCTATATATATCAATCAGTAGAAGGAAGAAATGAAGGTGTTTCGATCGATTGGATTAAAAAAATTAATAAATTCAGTCTGATTCCCGATTTAACGATTATTATTGATATAGATCCGAAAGTTGGTCTTAAAAGAAAAAGAAATCAAGCAAAAAACACGGATAAACAATCTTTAGATAAATTTGAAATCGAGAAATTTCAGATGCTTATCAGGGAAGAATTTATTAATATTGCAAAAAATAGCGATGTATCCGAAGAAGGAATCCATATATTGATTGATGGGAATGGTTCTGAAGAAGAAGTTTTTAGAGGAATTTTATATGTAATAAAATCATATCTGAAAAATGATTTTAAGGTAATATGAAAAAGAATTAACTGAACTAAGAAGAAAATTTAGTATTCTCGTTTCACGAATCCAAGATTTCTACGATTTTTTTTATTGCTTTATCAATTAACATAAAAATAATACCAAGTTTGCTATTTTTGTCCACCAAAGATACGAGAATTGCATGGGTTCCCGCTTTTGAAATAATAATTGTTCCTAATTCTCCTTCTAACAATATTCTCTGCAAATATCCTCTTTGTAATTCTATAGCAGCGCTATCAGCAACACTGATTATAGCTGCGCTCATAGCGGAAATTAAGGAAACATTTGCATCGTCTTGTAATAATGAAGTTATTGGTAAACCTTGAGTAGTAACAATTGTACAACCTTGAATATCTCCACGATTTGAAGTTAATTCTTGGAGAACGTACCATAATTTATCTGAATGCGCATTTTGCGCAGATTTTATGTTTTGCATTGTTTTCAGTTATCCTTCCAAATTAATTTTCCCGCTATTCAATTTTAACAATTATATAAATTTTGTGTTGTTCAGTTTATTAATTTTGTGCGAAATTTAAAATCTTATCGTTCTTTAAAAATAATGAAAATAATGACACCCGAAAAATCTAGTAAAGCCGTAAAGAAGACTACTAAGAAGACTATTAAAAAAGGTACTAAGAAATCTTCGAAAAAGACGACTAAGAAATCAACTGAAAAAGTAATTAAGGAGTCTGTCGAGAAGCCTTCAACCAATAAAATAATTAAGAAAAAAACTACAAAAAAGGTAGTTAAAAAATCGACATCTGTTAAAACTTCTAAACCAGTTACAAAAATAGAAAAATTAGAGAAAAAAGATATAGATGAGAAAGAAAAGAAGGAAGAAAAGGAAGAAAAGGTAGAAAAGGTAGAAAAGGAATTAACCGAGGAAGAGAAAGAGCAAAAAGAAGAAGAAGAAAAAGAGAAGATCTTACGTTATGAATCTTTTAAAAGAGCAGGGGAAATCCATAAACAAGTAATAGAATTTATTAGACCAAAAATCAAAATCGGCACAAAATTACTCGAAATTTGTGAGAACACCGAAAATAAATTAATTGAGTTGGGTGGGGAAATCGGATTCCCGACAAATGTATGCATTAATGAAATTGCAGCTCATTACACAAGCCCACCAAATGATGAGTCGGTTATAAAAGAAGGAGACATTGTAAAAATTGATATCGGAGTATCTGTCGAGGGATATGTTGCAGATGGGGCATTTACTGTCTCTTTCAATCAAGAACCAACCACAGAAAATTTAATTACTGCTGTAGAAACCGCTGTCTTAAAGGGATTATCAATTATTAAACCAGGAGTCAAAACTGTTGAGGTTGGGAAAGTGACTTCTAAAATCATCAGAGGCTTTGGTTATAATCCAATTAAAGATTTACATGGACATTCACTCGAGAAATGGCAAGTGCATGGCTTCAAGGAAATACCGAATGTTGGGATTTCAAGTGGGGATGTTTTTGAAGAAGGAGATGTTTTTGCTCTTGAAGTTTTTGCGAGTTCTGGAGGTTTGGGAAATATCCACAATGGAGTAAATTGCAATATTTATGCATATGATTTAAACACTGAGCGTGTTCCAATTCGCATGAAAATAACTCGTCGAGTAATTGGTTGGATTGCAAAAAACAAGAAAACTCTTCCGTTTTCCACTCGTGAATTATTGAAAGAATTTCGCACTGGAAAAATGGCTTTGAGAGAACTGACTACTGCTGGTAAATTACACAAACATCATGAGATTCGGGCGGAAAAAGGTACCTACGTTTCCCAATTTGAAAAAACTTTCATAGTTATGAAAGACGGAATTGAAGTGTTTAATTAATTTAGATCTAAAGTGCTTTTTTTTTTCGAGCTTTTGATTAATGATATTTTTTTCGGACTATTTAAACCTTCAATAAATTTCGAACTTGCCCTCCTAAGTGCAAACGCAGTTCGTTTTTAATACGGGTCATCTGTTTCAAGTTTTTTCCTGAACGGAAAATTTGCTTGACGCTC
>JAUWOE010000044.1 GCA_030612265.1 Promethearchaeum sp. | reverse complement strand
CAGAAATAAAAAACAATCCAATATCATTGAGGATATTCTCATAAGCGAAAAAATTGATTCGATCTACTGTCCGAACTTCTATTATATTATAATAATAGAAAACGGGACAGTTGAAATTACCATAATGATATTCAATTCTGTCAAATTCATAATATCTAATATAATTATATTTTTTCTCTATATTCCTCCCAGAGAAAGATCAAATCATTTTCGGCATAATGATCAATAATATTTCGGGCAAGAAGTTTATGGCCATTATCTATTAAATAAGTTAAAATTGGAGCATATTCCTCCTTTTTGGAAAAATAATATAGATTTTTTGTAATTGGTAATGACATTAGTAAGTCTGCAACCATTTCAGGTTCATTAGCAACATTTCTTTGCAAATACTCTAGAATTTTTCTAAGGGAAAAATCGTTATTGCATTCAACAACGGATTTCTTAACCTTATCAAAGCAATTCTTGTTCAAATCAGGAATTATTTCAAACCATCTAATTAAACGATTCAATATTGATGATTTTTCGTCCAATTTCTTATCATTCCCTGCTTGAATAAACTTTGGCCAGCAATAATCAATCAATGGCTTGCTTTCAGAGGGAAATTTTTTCCATAGTAACAAAATTTCTTTAATTAGAGCATGGATTAATGGTAAATTTGAGCTTTCAATAGATACCTCAATGAGATTTTTAGATTCGAGAGAAAATTTTTCATTAAACCACTTTATCATTAAAAATCGGCCAAAATTATTCACAAATTCATTGTCTGAATCGAACTGATTTATCGAATTGATTATTTTATAAGGAATTTGACTTCTATCTAGCATCTCAAATAATTCGGGATTAGGACCTCGCATACCAAATTTGATATATTCAGGAAAGGAAATTTGCCAATTCGAATTAAATAGGATATCCCATTGTTTCGAAATCCAATCTCTACTGATATTCCAGTAATAAGGTAAGTGCCAAGAAATATATGCACACACATTCAAAGTACAGGGATGATCATTTTCCCTTAGGATTTTATTAAATTTTTTCTCTTGTAAATAAATAATTTCTTTTTCTCTTTCCATATTTAATTGAGAAATTGATAAGTATAGCTCAAAAAATCGATAAAAACTCGAGTTAGAGAATATGATACTTGTAGTTACTTTTGTAAATGGGATGAAATTTGTAATTTTGAAGAGTATATCTAATAATTCAAGAAAAATATTGATTGTATTTTCAGAAAATTGAAATTTATTGGGATCTAAATCGAAATGGAGCGAATAAATGATATGATGTGAATATTGGTCAAGATATTCTTCTTTCTCAGTCTCTGTTAGGAGAGCGACAAAAAATTCTAAAATTTTAATATTTTCATTAACATCACCAATTTTTAAAAGCTCCGAAAATCCTGAAATAATGTTAATCATCAAATCATTGCGAAAACCAATTAATTCAGAACATTTTGAAAGATATTTTTTAGGGAATCGAACAATATCTTGTTGAAATGCCAATGGTGTAGAATATCTATTCCAATGATGTTCTTCGGGAGGTAATTTTTCCAATACATCCCTTATTTCTGGTAGAGACATTGTTTCAAATTCTTTGATTTTTTGCAGATCAGCATTAGGACCTCCAACAGTAACAAATCCGGAGATACGGGATTTCATTTCAGGAACTTTTCTTCCCTCTTCTTTTTCAAGTCGTTCAATCTCACTCACAATATCTGATATTGGATGTTCGAGACTTGCTAAGGGTTGGAGGAATTGTATTTTTTGCCTCCGAATAAATGCCTCGTAGAATTCATTTTCCTTAAATTCTTCAAATCTCAAATCGTTAATCTTCTCTAACAAGACTTTTTGAGTTGGTGAACTGAATTTCTTCCCATATTCTTTCAGAAAACGGAAATTTGGATATCGGTTATTATATTCATTCAAGAAATTTTGATCATGAACAATTAAGGACTCAAAATTTAATTTGGTCGCATTTTTTCTACTCAAAAGTATAAAAATTATCAATAAAGCTTCTAAATACGAAAAATCTTCTAACAAATCTTCAATTAATTTATTTAAATGAACTTCTTGCTCATTTGCAATATATTCTTCTAAATGAATGATTAATAATTCTTCATAATCCCCTCCATCCAAGGGCCTAGGACTGGATTCTTCTAAATGCAGACTTAATCGAGCAGAAAAACTATATTCTGAGAAATTACTTATTTCTTTGATTTTCTTCAAATATAAGTTGAAAGTTTTCATTCCCAATATTTTCACAAGTTCAGGCATTTGTTCAGCTAATATGTTTGATACTGCATACCCATCAAAAATTGGTTTGAAATTTTTTATTATATAAGGTTTTTCACCATATTGATTCATTTTAAATTGAAGTAGAAATCCCAACAAAAATTCAAGCATTTCTGAATCATTATGTTCAATTAAAACGGGGATAATATATTGGATTAATTGATATTCTATTTGAAAAAGACTTGATGCATTAATTTCTTGTAGCTTAATTAAGAATAGTTTTAGCTTCTCATTTAAGTCTTCAAGAATATCCCATGCAATTAATTCAATGAGACTACTAACAGAATGAGGATTTTTTTGAAATACCTCCGGAATTGGTCTGATATCTAGTATCGAACTTAGGAATTCAGTAAATTTTTTTAATAACCCAGGTTTATTAGTTGAGTTTTGGAGATCTTTCTTTACTTCTTTGAGATAGTATAATTCAAACCAAAAATCATAGGGTAATGATTTCTTTAATGATAAAAATCCAAAATCTAAAAGAGATTGAAACCATTCAGGCTGATCAAGATGTGTAAAAAAATATTTTCTCTTGGTAGTATTTTCAGTTAAAATATTTAAGCAGACAAGATCAATCAAAGATATCTCTTTCTTTCTCATTATCCACATTAGTAAATTAAGGGAATCTGTTGGACTTAACCCTTCAAATAGCTTTGTGAAAAAAATATCTAACTTTCTTCTTTCTATGCTTTCTTTATTAGAGGCTAATAATCCTTCATAAAATTTTCCTAAGAAATATTTATTACTTCTTTGAAAAGCATAAGTTGAAACAATAAGATCCACAGTTTTTGTATTCAAGTCTTGAATCAATTCTATCCAAATTGAAATTTTCCCAAGAATTGCTTCAAAAAAAATCGTATTTTCTTGAGATTTCTTGACAATCTTATCCCATAATGAAACGATTTCCTTTTGTCTAGTTAAATAGGGATTTGCTGTTTCACTTCCAATATACTCCTTTCTAAGATTCCACATTTCTATAATAATTGAATCTATATATTCAATCTTTTCTTCTTCAAATATTGTTTCTAGTAATTCTGATCCCCCATTGAATGAATCTAAAATTGTATGCCATGCAAAACCTTTAAGACATCGATTATGAGGATATTTTTTCTCAAGCGTTAAATATTTGGAAAAAAGACCTCGTTTCTTGAATTCATTTATTGATATTAATGCTATTGAGTCAATTTGGTATAAATAACCCCCAAAAAATTTTTCAAAATCCTCATCTGTCATTCCTCTAAAAAGAAGATCCAAATTAGAAATCAGCCATTCTGTGTCCAAAAAACCAATATTATAAAATTGAAGGCCAAATATTAGCAAAAACTCTTGGTTTTTTGGTTCTGTCTTCAAGAAATAGTTGAAAAGTTCTTTACTAGGGGTATTCCACCTGATTTTTCTGCCTTTGAATTCATCAATGTTTTTTGATCGAGATATATTCAATGAAATTAAAGAGAGAATTGCTGTTCCAAAATCAGTATTGATTATTCCATCATAAGGGCCTAACTCTTCAAATGGAGTTAAATCTATTACGGGATTATTTTTAATAAATTTAACTAATTCTAGCTCAAGTTTAGAATAGTTTTCTTCACTAAAATCTAGACTTCTTGAAAATTCTTTATGTAAGTTGTTAAATATTTGAGTCTCGATTGATAAGTTGGAATGAATGCTTATTTCTGTAAAAATATCTTTATTATTGCTCAATATTTCTTTTAATTTTTCTAAGAAATCATTTGTGTGATCTGACATTTTTTTTATACTTCCAAAGGTTTTTCGAACTCCGAGGTAAATTCTGGTCCAATTTTTTCTTTTTTATTAGCTGAAACCTTATATTTTCTTTTAAACTTTTTTTTTTCATCAAAAATCCATTTGGTTTTATTCCATGATAGAGGTACCAACCAGAAGTCATTACTTCCTGTATCTAATTGCAAAAGATGACAATGATTTTTGTACTCATATTGACTATATGTTGCACCACATTGTAAATCGTAAAAATCATCATTTTCTCTTATTTTTATAGCAGGATCTTCATTATGTAAATGCCCTGTAAGTATAAGGTGAGCACATTCTGCTAATTCATTTTTTAAAGCATCTTTCTCTTTATCCCATAAATGATCAAAAGGGTGATGAAAGCATATAATTGAAAAAGGAGGCAATTTTTTCTCATTTTCTACTATTACTTCATTAGTTTTCAATCGATAAATAAAAGGCAATCCAACAGCCATTCTTCCTGAATCGTAATCCGAATTTCTACTAAACCAGGTTGAATTTAAAGCAATTATTTGTAATCCCTCTATTTTTTTAAACATGATTAGTTTTGTATTCAATTTACTAGTTTTTTTTTTAAATACACTATCCTTAGAATTAAGATCAGTAAATAAAATTCCTAGATTTTCAATAAATTCTTCGTATTTTGAATATCTTTTTGATAAGTAAGGAATATTTTTTAGATCCAAACACTCATCAGCAATTGTATATTTTGGTGGATATTTTGTATCATGAATACTAGTATTATATTGTTTGATATCATGGTTGCCGGGACATATGACGAGGTTTTTTTCAGGCTCCAACCCTAATATTGTAAAGAGATCCCTTATCCATTTTTCTGCTTCATCATATTCATCTTTTGATCCTGAGAACGCAATATCGCCGACAATAATTACCATTTTGATTGGATAATCTTTCTGAATTTCACTTAACTTCACTATCAGTTTTTTTAAACAAATCTTTCGCTGATCTCCAAGAGTTTCTGAACGTTTGCAAAATTTTTCTCTTCCAAAATGAATATCAGAGAGTATTAAGACATTTATTCTCTGCTCATCTTTTTCCATGATATGAATAAAGTTATGAGAATCCTATATTTGAATGTTTATTTACAAAACCTTTTTTTTTACATTCTTGGAAATTAAGATTAAATTGGGAAAAATCCACCTATATGCACCTTTTCGTCGCAAAATAGAGGGCATGTATGAATCAACATTATTTCTTTTGAAGTGTCAGATTTCCAAAGACAAAATAAGGCAATTTTTCAGGATAAATTGGAAGAGGGTGCGGAGATCATCTGGATTAATCGAATGACTTTCAAAACATCGGATCGGGGATCAAACATCCATAGTTTGTTATTTTATATTCGATAGGAACTCGAAAAATGGGTTATTATGATATAGCGGATATCCTATATTTTTAACGGGATGGAAAAGTTTTGGGAATATTTTTTATTTATTGATATCAAGATTGAACGAAAATGCGGTTTTTAGCGATTTTTTTTTGGAAGTGTATATTCGAGTTCGGAAAAAAAAGTGGTTCAAATCTGGGGACTTTTCGGAGGTAAAAGTATCCACACTTCCACATCTACACAATTGATCATACTAAATTCATAGGCTTTTGTGAAACCCTTTTTGTGTATAGTAGTCGGCATATTGTGCCTTGTTTTTCGCAGATCATCTTCTGTTGATCAGGGTGAGTTCCTAATTCCTAAATATTCTTCTGCCTTTGATCTGGAGATCACCCCTAATTGTTTTGTATACTTTTCGTACGGACAGAACGAATCAAGTACCAAGCTTTATCAACATGAAATATCTTAAATTTGATAATTATGGTGGAAATATCCGTAGAAAATGATTCTGTATTGAGGCATAGCAATAATCAATCGAAAATACAGAGTCGCCTACCCCAATGCGTTTTAATCAAACCCAATGAAACGATTATGTTTGGAAAAAAACCACTCAAGAATATCGGCAAAGTTCCAACCATTGCGTGTGAAATTATTGATGAGTTTACCGAAAACCAAGTTTTAGTCACACTTGAAAAAAATTTATGGTATCCTGAGTATGCAGAATATCGACAGCAGATCATCAACAAATGCAAAGTTGAAGGCAAAATAGCAGTGAAAAAGTGCGAATCCCGAAATTACATCAGTGAACACCTTCTTATCGGTACAGATACTGACCCGTTTGATACGAAAAATGCTACACACATTCGAACCCGCTACGTTGCGAATCTCATAGACAAACTCTATCCGAAAACGAAAGATGAAGAGGGGCATTTTACCCACAAATTCCATGCGAGAGCAGTGCATTATCGCCTGTTATCTGAAAATATCGGTTTTCCGACCTATGTTAAGGGTGAAGGCTGGGAACTTAATAAATATGTTGGAAGTCAGAAGCAGTGGGATAATCTCAAGGAAGGTTTGACTGAAGCAAGATATGCAGGACTTGTCAATTTCGATCAAATGGTGGATAGACGCGTTCCCTTCGAAATTAAACCGCCTAATTTTGTTGTTAGTAAAGCAAGGCAAGATTCCTTTGAACCGACTCTCAATTTAGATTTAAACCTGAATGAGGGGTTTTACTTGGATGTTGAAGTGCCTCAAATAATATTCTACAGTGAAAAGTCCGAAATGGGATATGTGTTGGAGAAATTAGCGGAAAAGTATGCCAATGTCGGATATTTTTTGGGTCGGGGACAAATATCGACATCCAATGCATCCGAACTCTATGAATTTGTCAAACAGCACGGTAATAACGCCATCATACTCACTCTTAACGATTTTGATTCCAGTGGATTGAACATTTCACAAAGTCTTGCTCGAAAGATTCAATTCTTTGTGCAAAGGGACAAATCACCAGATAGACCAAAGATAGCAGTGCATCAATTTGCTATTAGTCCCAAGGATGCCCAAGATTTTGAAAAGAAAGGGATTGAAATGGGAATCAAACTCTACAAGGGTGGGGATGAGAAAACCGGTAAGAAGATTTATGAACTTGCGGCATTGGACTTACTTGCCCATGATGAAGGGATCTCCATTACCGAATGGTTCGATAAAGAATTGAAACAGATTGCTTTCCATGATCCTGATTGCCTCGAATGTTCCACTCTGATCTCACATGACCAAATAAAACGCAAAAGAGAACAAGAAGAAGTGAAATTGAAGGCAGAAATTGAACACTCATTGAATGCAAACTTAGAAACACATCCAATAACCGAAAAAATCGTTGATGAACTAAGACTCACCTCAAAAACCGATGGAAGTTTTGATTTGGATGATTATCTCGATAGTTTGAACCACTATATCACCAGTCTGTCGGGCTACAAGATATTGAAGTCGAGTGTCGAGGAGACTAAGTTTATTCCCAAAGATATTGTCTTGAACACACTCGATTTCGTCGATGAACAAACCATTAAAGAGGAATCATTGCTTTGGTATGAAGAAAATGACTCATATAAAAAGGCAACCGAACGATTACTTAAATTTAAGACCGATACCAAAGATATAATCAAATTTGCTGACCCCGAAGCCCAAAAACAAAAAGAAGAACAACAGAAACTTGACTTAAATCTTGCCCATGTAGAAAGTGATGAGGAACTTGCTGAAGCCCTCTTAAAGATACTTGATCCTAATGATCGTGTCGAAAGTTATCATGTTATGGCAGCTATCCTCAATGAAGATGAAATGATTCCCCGAAATCTCTATATAGGTAAAGGTGGACAACTATCACGCGTGATTAAACAGTTAAAACACGATAATAAAATAACTTACCTACCCGTTCAAGTGGGAAACCGTAAGATGGGGTGGTATAGAGGTCACATATCAGTCCCGGAGTATGTTCCTATTGTCAAACGTCCAGAGTTCAAAAATCGTGCTGTCCGTACCCAATGGGAACTTTCACAATATCAGACTAAAAGCAAGGCAAAAAAAGCACTGATTGCAGAGGCAAAACGCCTTTACCAATCCAAGAATCCAACCACGGGAAAATTCTGGCGATTAGAAGAAATTGGTAAGGCTTTAGGCGGATATTCTGCTTCCCCTGTATTTAATTGGTTGAAAAAGGCCCGGTAGATTGAATAAAACCCTCCTACCCCTCCATAAAAACCATCCCACCTCTTCCGCCTCTCCATAAACGACCGCCCAAATCAGTATATTTATATACTGGATTTAGGCCCTATCCTTAAATTAAGTGGTCAAGGTAGAATTTTTTAAGTTTATTAAAAACCATTCATATTCTAAGGGATCATTTCATAGAAAATGGTAAACCTTTTCTTCGTCAACTCGGTTAACTGCTTAAAGTTTTCTTATATTTTTGAGTTAGTAAACACTCAAAAGTATTCAAATATTAGAAAGGTGAAAATTATACATGGATAGGGATAGAAATGATTGGGTATCATGGGGAACCCGTATACTGACTGAACAGAGCAAGGAATTAATGGAATACTGCCAATTATTGAATTACACATTTTCCAAATTAGTAGGAAAGTGATTTTTTTTAAGTATCCATTATCCCTATTATCCAATCCACAATTATTGTTTTAATCTTTTGAGAAATGGTATAGATTACATCTCGAGAGAAAGAGGCAACTTAGGGGACGACGCATCAAACCGATGCGTAAAAGATAGAATCCTAGTAAAAGGGTTGAAATCAAGCTACCTCTAAAGGAGATAGCATCCAAAAAGACAAATAAATAGTCCCACTAAATTGCCTAGATATACTATTTGAGGTTTACCTATAAAAACATAACTATCGAGCTCTTTTTCTTTATTGCATTTAGGGGAAAATCAAAAGAAGAAAAAAATTAAAAAATTGAAAATCAATGGAGCTTGTAGACTTGGATTTGGAGCCTCAAATTCAACCAAATTAGAGTCTTCTGACTCAGTCAAGAATAAATTAGATCGAAATTTTTAAATGATAAAAATGAAAAAAATAGATTATGTCTATACACGATAAAATGAAAAATTGGATTAATAGTGCGAAAACAATTTATTTTCCACACTTTTCTGGAATTTGGACTAGTTTTAATGCGTGGTATAATGATTTCATTACTTCTGGAAATGATAGAGATAAAATCAACGTAATTAAAACCTCCCCTCCAAGTCAATTAGTTAGAAGTTTCGAAAAAATAGCAGACAACCACTCAGACAGTTTAGCTAGATTGGCTAGAACAGAACCAGATAAAATGACCAAAGGATTTATCCAATATAGTTTTGAAAATGCCCTTACACGATTATATAAATTTGCGTTTTCAAATCAAATAATAAAATCTACTTTAGATAATTTTATTATTAACCAAAATATTCGTTCTATTTACCTTCCGGCCAATAAATTTCAATATATTTATAGATACGTTAGAAATTTTGAAGATTCTCAAGCAAGAATAACATATTCAAGTGTTTCTATCCAAGATCTTTTAGACGATTATGGAATTTCTTCTAAAGGTTCTATTTTTTATAATGATCCTGCCAAAATCAACAAAAGTTCTAAAACCTTACCTGCTAGACAAATCGAAACATTTGTAACAACCGAATTAAAATTTGATTTGGGAATCGTACAAGAGAGTCTTTTTGCAGATACATTAGAAATATTGTATCAGATCCGGAATTCTTGCGTTCATGGAGATTTTATTGATCCTGGAAGTGTTGAAAATAATGATTTATTCCAAGCAGCCTATGAATTCCTTTATAGATTACTGGCTCTATTTCTTGGTGAACAACCAAGTAATCTTCATTTTTAATGCTTAAAAAGATTTATCAGAATTATTTTTTCCTTTTTTCTTCATACATTGAAAACCTAATCCCAATCATAAAAGATCCAGTTAGATTGATAAACCATATATTTTTTATATTTATCAGAGAAATTTAAAGAATCCACCATTAGTTTAATAAATCCTAATTTAGTTTCTTTGGTTTCTATACCATAGGACGATAGAAATTTATCAAGAGTAGTGATTGTTTGAAGAATGATTGGTAATTCAGCCAAATTCAATTTTTTTTTTAATTTCCGAGATAATGAATTGTTTGGACAATTATGGACTAATTCAAGAGCAATTAATGAAATTTTTAAAATCCTATATTTAAAACCCATGGTTTTTCTATTCAAAGATTTTATATTGGAGATTTCTTTTTCCACATCCGCAAATTTAATAGATTTTCTATTTCTGTCAATTAAATCTTTATAAGGATCAAAATTAATGCTAAAATACTCATATTGCTTGTAAATCCAATTATGTTCTATCAAATTGTCTAACGGAATATATTTTTGATTAGATAATTCATTTCCTAAAGGATTCCAAGTAGGGATTTGATTTGCAATTCGAAATATATGTAGTAATTCATGTAATAAATGTCCTTCTGAGATCTCTTCAAAAATGTGGCAATAAATAGATAGATGTTTACTCTTATCAAGACCAGATGATATAAATAAATTAGCATACCCATAATTATTCGTAGAGTTCTCAATATAGAACGGTATGGGATATCCAAGTATTTTTTTAATTTCCATAATAAAATTCTTAGTCTCCTCTGAAGGATTGAATTTGAAAGGTAATCTCTCAAAAGAAACTTGTTTTATGTAACCCATAATTTAACAATATAGTTATTGCTCTCTTTATAAAAATTTTGGAAGGAGAATTCATTATTTTTATAATGTAATTAAATTTTTTTCTTGAAGGTTTTTTATATATTTATATGAGAAGAGATTATTCAAAATCGCATTTTTTGATGATGATAGAAAAAATATGATTGATATAAACCATTAAATATCAGAAATTTTCTTATTTAGTTACCCTTCGGGGCTTGATATGATAATAAGTAAAAAAAAAATATTTGAGAATTGCATAAAAAGTTTAATCTAAAAATTGAGAGAATTTGAAAAAATTATCATATTGTGTGAAAAATTAATTTGCGTTGCGTTACATATTCTGTTGTAGGGATTGAGTAATAAATAATCTGATTGTAGGCTTTAAGCGAAATTGTGTATGAGAAGTATAGGAAAATTTGCATAAGAAGTAAAAGATCATTGGCGTAGTTGAGAGAAGGAGTCTCATGTCAGCCTCGTTGGGGTGCGCTAAAGGATGTGCGTCCAACAATGATTAAGGCGAATTTACATTGTTTTAATTTTTTAAAAAATTTTATTCGCTTTTGCATATCATCTGGAGTAGAAATTAGCAATGGAAGATCTCTTTCGATAATTTTACTAATTTTTTCTGGACTAATTCCAATTTTTTTAAAGAATTCAAATTGATTTTTTAGCTTATCCAAAGAATAAAATAGGATTTGAGGACGTGATTTAATTATATTATTAAAATTTAATATTTTCATACTTCTAAGATAATTAATATTTTTTTGAAGTTCCTCCGGAGTTAGTTTTTGAAGATTTCTATATGATTGAATGAATTTTGTAATTTCTTCATCGGAAAGTCCTAAATTTTGAAATACTGGAAAATAATCTTTAATCATTTTTTATCAACTCTTTTAGTTTAACATAATTCTGTTCCTTTTTAATAACAAAAAAATATTCGATACCTTTCTTCATCATTTTTTTTATCTTTTTATCCACATCATTTCATTATTTTTATAGATATATTATCATAATTTCTATTTAAAAAACTATTTATCTTTAGAAATCTTTTAATTAAAAAAAAATTCCATCATTGGAGATTTTTTGAGAACATGCGAACGTTAAGGGTTAGCTTCGATTCAATGAACAGATAAATAACGAAGTCCACTTTTATGAAAGCGACAAATTCCGTTCCGATTTTAAAATACCCGACAAAAAGAAAATGGTTTTCAATTTCGAAAATTTTTCAGTTATTTTAATATCCAACAATAATCTGACATTGTAATACGGCATTGGGGGCAAATTCTTCATAAGATTTATATTTTCGTTCTTTATAAAATTAATAACAAAACAAAGAATATGATTAAAATGAGTGAAGAAAACAAAATAAAAAAAATCCAAACCCCAAAAAAAGATGAAAAAAACACATCGGCTTTTTTTACAGATATGGTTTCCCACAGTTCAATGATTAAGAAGAATTTTCACGATAAATTTTTCCATGAAGATCTTGATAACTAGATTATACTATTCCATAATTCTTGTCCTTAATGTGTTTTCGCTCCTCATCTCGGATTTTATTTTGATAAAGAACATCACGCCCGAGATAAGCGCCATAATCAAGAATCCGATTATTAGAAAAATGGATAAGTCCAAGAAATAAAAAACAAATGCGAATATAGAAAAGATTAGAAAAGAAATCGGATATATTTTCAAGGAATCAAACACAAAATTTTTTATTTTTGCCCAATTACTGCGTTTATCAACTTTCTTTTCGCTAAAATTTTTTTCCTTTCTAAAAACCACGAGATTATCTTTATTTATTTTCCTATTTACAGCAGGAATTAAACAAAGTAGTCTAAATACTACAATAAGGAAAATTTTAATCACGAAATATAAAATTCCCAAGCCATAAATACCCATAATGGGAAGATTAATATACCAAAAAATGATTTTACAAAATTCTACAATGGACACATAAATAAAAAGTTCTTTATTGAACACAATCATTCCTGTAATAAGCATTATCAGAGCATTTAAAAAAAATACAAAAACTGCAAATACTTTTTTATTTTTATCAAATTCTTCAACCGATTTTATTTTTGCATTCCTATCAAATTTAACATTCATTTTTCTTAACCTCTTATTTTAACATATATTATTTTATTTTTAATTAACTATAGTTTTTATTTTCTTGATTTGATCTATAAGCCCTTTCAATGTTTTTCTCGCTTTGAATTATATGACTAAAATTTTTACTATCCTTTGCCATCTCCATATAATCTTTTTGCGTTATTTCATTTCCTTTAATTATCCCCCGTTTCCATACTTTGTAAATCTTGATAAACTCTTGAATGATAAAGATTCCAGTAATAAATTGCTCAATTTTTAAAAAATTATCAAAGAATTTATCTTTCATAAAATAAATTTTTCTATTTTTGATAAGTTGGAAAGCAGGTTCATATCCTTGGAAATTAATCCTAAATGTACTGGATCGTATTTTATATCCTGATAGTAAGCAATTTATGACAGCAAGTGATTTAGTTACATTTTTTGTTTCAGAAGAACTTATTTTATCCCCCATAAAAGATTGTGGGCCTGTTGGCTTAATCATTATCGTATCGGTAATATTCTTTAAAGTTACTCCTTTTATTAAATTGAAATCCTCCCTCCTGAGCTTTATGAATAACCAGAATAAAAAATCATGGGGGAAGTAAAACTGATGCATAAGATCATAGGTATCATTTGTAATATCTTTTAGAACTAAATCAAATTTTTTTTGCAGTTTTTCAATACCTTTAGTATTACCCATATATAATACCAATCCCGAAAAACATATTATTAGAAATGAGACTTGTTTCTTATCATCTTTAAGCTCCTTAGTTTGGCGTATAATAATGGTATTTGATCCAATAGTAAGAAGGGAAGGATCTTTTTTGATTAGGGGTGTTAAATCTTTTTCCATGACAAATAGTTTCAATTGATTTATATCGGTTGATAAACGCTGAGTTGCAGATTCCATAATATCAATCATATCATTAAATGTCAATCCCTTTTTAATCACACAATCGAAAATCTCTTTAATAACAAATTTTTTTCGATTGCCTATTGGAAGATAAACGGGTATTTCTTCCTTTTTCTTTTTTTTCCTCGGCATTTCTTATTCCTCCTGTTATTTTAATTCCGTCGTGCTTTTTCTTTAGATGTCTCTTCAATTGAATCAATTGTTTATTGGTAATTCTATTCTTTTTGTTTTTAAAATATAAAAATGATAAAATTTTCTTAACTTCACTTGTGTATTGATATACCGTACTTCTTGAAATCTCTAGGGCCTCGGCAATTTCTTCCTGTGTAATAATAATATTGTTCATTTTAGAACCGATGTAAAAAACACTTGCTGCAATTCCTTTATTCATCCTTTTTCCATAAGGTAAAAATTTCATTATTTGGGATAAAATTAGTTTTACAGTAGACAGACTTTCCCTATTCAGGTGAAATTTATCAAATAAAATAAGGAGAAAATCATCAGGCTTTAGAAAAATTTTTTTTAAACCAATTTTTTTTGTTAAATCATCGTACACTTGATAAAAATTCTTATATAAATCGGGTTTGTTTATTTCGTAATATAACCCCAATAAATTATTAGAAGAAATAAATCTATTATTTTCTCTTGATGAATAGAAAATACAATTTAGTGCATATAATGGGAGCATTCCTTTCCTAAAATCAATTATTTTTAAAACTTTTTTAAATAAATACAAGGATCTATAGAATATATGAGAATATAATTCCAATTTTGAAATAACCAAAGAAATTAGAAGAAGGTTTGAATGAATCGGAGAATAAATAGGATATTCGTCTAAAAATCGGTGATAACATATATTATTAATAGCAGGATTTGATTCATATTGGTAAATTCGCCTTATAGTTTCTCCATAAATCTCACATAAGGTATAACCAGAATCGTAAGAAATAACATGATGGCTGTGATTTACATTATATTCAGCTGATATTGAAGTAACCATTTTTCTACTAATTAACTTTTTTTTTATATTTAAAGACGGAATTTTGCAGGAGCATCTATCAATAGAAAAGAAAGTGTTTTTATTAGCATGTGAGTTAGTTATGCCGTTTTTAAAAGTTGATGTCATAAAAAAAATCTGTTTTTTTTTGATTTAATTTCGTATTTTTATAGTATTATTAGAGATTATGCATAAAAAACTTTAGGAGATGTAACAAAAATCGATTCATCAACTTTAATTTAATTGATTTTAGTTAATTTTAAAATCCTCTACCTAATGATAGATGCACTATTAATGATAGATGACATATCTCATCTCCTTAAAATGGTAAATTCTGAAATGTTTAAAACAGAGGAAGCGAACAATTCATTAAGGTATGAAATTAGATAAATCCAACAGATCATATTCGCTATTACGATACTTACTAGTGATATGTACAAAAGATCTTGCGGATTTTTTTGCGTTTGAAAATCCCAAATCATATATGAATGATATCATTTACAATTATTTTGATCATAATGAAAAACAAGAAAAAAGAACAAAAGTAAAATTAATTTCTATTGATATCTTACCAAACCACATCAAAATAATTTTTCAAACTCGTCCTACTTTAAAATTAGTGGATTTTATCGGAGTTATGAAATCCAGTACATCTTTTAAATTTTTCCAAAGGTTTCCTGATTTACGTATTCATAGAGGGATATGGAGTAATGGGTATCTTTTACTTACCCAAGGGCAACCTATTCAAAGTCATGTAAAATTTTTCTTGGATCTTCATAGAAAAAAAATGAATATTTAAAAAAATCTTATAAAAAAATTTAGAAAAAATAAATAGAAAAATATATGAAAATATGTAATTTTTACATTACTTTAACGTTTTTTACTCTTTTGAAAAAGGGTATCTCCAACCCCGCATAATTCAAATATCTGCTCTCAATTAATTTTTAATATGTTCTGACAGTAAAAAAATTAGGGATGAAGAATTATCTTCTCTCATTTTCCACTATCCCTATATTTGTTTTTCTTCTTAGACTTCATTTTTTAATATGGTAATACATCACTGATGAATTAATATCTAATCGGTAGCTTCTACTATTTTCAAGTATTGAAATATCAAAAAAATGATTTTTCCTAAGTTTATAAATTTTATCAGTATAATACCCGAGCATCATAAATTACATCCAACTTCACAAAAAAATCCAAAAGCTTTCTTTTATATAACTTTTCCAAATATAATATCTATTGAAGAGAAAAATATTCTTATTAATATAAAAAGAAAGTTTCTCAAATAAAAACGGAAAAGTAAAGCAAAATGCCAATTCAAATCATCATAAAAAATAAATATAATATTCAATCGAAAAATCGAGGCGTTTATTATAATTATTTTTTAAATTTGAGTCTTTTCCGATTGAAATTTTTATATGTTTTTCTAAAAAATTCGAAATTCGATATTATAAAAGCGGGGGATCTAGGTTTCCTACGCAAATTTTTGACCAGAGGTATAGAAAAAACATGAATTCAAAACTGAATCCGAAATTAGGAGATCTCGAAAAATATAGAAGATGCCCTCCTCCAGCCGAGGAGGACAAATATCATAGATTTAGCGAGAATGAGTCGTCTGTCAAAAATGCGGGTTTCGATTTTTTCAATAGTATAAGTAGTATATAAATTAATAACGGAGCAAAAATAAAAAATGTCCAGTTCAACAAACACTATGGATGGTTCTGCTAACGCTGTATCATCAAAAAACGCTGTGGAAAACGGGAGTAATTCGAACGTTTCTAATTCCGAAAACAAAATCCAATCTAAACCAAAAGGAAGCATACTAAAAATAAATTCCAAAGATTGGGTAAATAAAAATTTTCATTTTAGAAGTAAAACCTTAAGATTAATTCTTTCAGCCTTACTACTTTGTATGATATTGGCGCCTTTCTCCACGTTTAATTCGTCTGCGGATTCTCTTATAACGGTAAATTATCTTTCTCCATTGCAATTCGAGTTAGGCGGAGATAATATTGTCACGTGGGAAATCGAGGGTTTATCCGCAAGGAATACTAATTATGAACTTTACATGAATGATGAGAGAGTAGATTATGGATCATTTACAAAAGGAAATTTAAATTATTCTTATAATATCATGGATTTATCTATCGGAGATTATAAATTCATATTCAGAATAAAATATTTATCCCATAAAATTCAAAATTATGCTTCTGTTTCAATTTCGAACTATGCTCCGGTTCTTGATTGTAAAACAGAATCAAAAACATTTGAAATTGGTTCTCCTGAATCTTTAGATTTCGAAATAATAGACAAATCCGTAAACAATTCTTTTTATAAAATTACAATATCAGATGAAAACTCATCGAGCACCGAGACTAAGTCTTGGAATTTGGAATCAATTGTCTCCTATCCGATTTTTGACTTGTCTGTTGGGTCATATGAGGTAAATTTGAATTTTTTTGATGATCTGGGATTCAATTCATCAATGTCAAAAAGATTTACAATAGTTGAAAACTTGGCTCCAAGATTATCAGGTTGTGAGGATCGTGAATTAATTGAACTAGGGGATGTATATGTATCTAATTGGGAAATAAAAGATTATAATAATCCTTTAGGAATTTATACTATTTCGCTTGATAATGAGAATGTAAGTTCTGGGATCTGGGAAAGGGAACAGATTTTGGATTATGAAGTCCCCACCCAAGACCTTTCATTGGGAGATCATAGTATAAAATTATTAATTATTGATGAACTTGGCGAGTCTTCTGAATTAAGAACTCAATTTTCTGTAGTTATTTCCAAACCACCTGTAATAACAGCGCCCAGAAAAGAATATGAATATACAGAGGGAATGTTCGTTGAGTTTGATATTTCTGATTTTGAATTTTTAAATAATGCCACCTATTCTTTCGAAAATTCGCTTATGGTTGTTCAATCAGGTTTATTAATGGACTTGAATCACAATAATTTCAATAATATAAGATCGGATAATTATGATATTAACAATACAGAAAATGAAAAACTACTTGACAATAATTTACATTTGATTTTTAATATTGAGCAAGATTGGATTAAACCCAAATCAAGTATTTTCCAATTAACTATTAATGATGGAAAAGGGGCATCTTCTTCTTTCACCATAAACATTTATTCTGCTAATTATCAAACATCTTCCTTTAACATAATAGACAGTGATTTTCTCACTTATCTTTTCCAATTTTTACCCTTAATCGCAATCGTAGTGTATTATATACTTTTAAATCTCTTTCGATTAATAAAATCCAAAATATCTAAATTATTCCATAAGAAATCGAAAAATAATAAACGCGAAAAAGCAAGAAGCGAGGCTAAGCATATCCTAATTCATAAAATCCGTACTCATCCTTTAAGAATGGCTAAAGTTTTTGGATTATTAATATTAAATTTGGGAATTATATCCGCTTTATCGGGTGCATCGGGAGCTGGAGGCGTAAACCCAATTTATGATTTGTCTCTAAGTACTGGATATGTTGAAGAACCAGGAATCACGGGATGGGTAAATAACGGTTCAGAATTCCATATTAGAATATTCGATGAACTAAAACTTTCATGGACGAGCACTGATGTGACTTGCAATAATATTATTAAAATTAAAAATGCAACCAGCGGAGAGGAAGTTATGCAAGAAAGTTTGTATTTGGCTCCTGGTTTTCATACCCATTCAATAATGTTAGATGCGAATAGAAGCCTTCGTAATGGCAATAGTTTTTTGCCAGATCAAAATTACACTGTCCAAATATGGCTTGAGGGATGGCAAATGGCCCAACCTACCTTTTTTGGGAACAGTGATGAAATTGAATTTACTATTGTAAAGGCAAAACCACAATTTCAATTCTTTTCTCCGACTGGATATTCAGGGGGAGAAACGGGAATGTACATTGTTGATTTCACAACACAACCCCAAAATCCCCATTATCAATATTTTTATCAAGCTCAATTGGTAGATGCTTTCAATTCATCAAGAGTTTTAAGAAATAAAGATATTTCCTTATGGTTTTATAATGTTAGCAAACAACCAGAAGCAGGTTATGATTTCGTGATAAAAACACCGAGTGATTACAATGGCAGATTTTTCTTTGATGAAGCAAGGTATTCTATGCAGGGTATTCCTTTGGTACGGTTTGTTAGTCAACCAGATTCATTGTATGAATATACCACGCTGACTGAAATATTATCATCGGAATTTATATATTCACCCTTTGATTACAACGGGCCATCGACAATTGACACAATTACCGATACTGGAGAAGATCCACTGGAACCTACAATAGTAAACACACTAACTCAGATACGAAGAATTTGGGAATTCAATACCGAAGGGGATACTCAAGGGTTTTTACTAAACGATACTAATGGATATTATAGCTACGGAGTCAGCCCCGAATTACTAAGTTTGTATTTGGGCACAATCACTGGGAATAACTTGACAGGAGAATATATTTCGCCGGGAACATACTATTTTGGTGAGGAAATAGCCACGGCTACAATATCTTCAACCTTTAAAACAATTCACGATATTAATCTTTATGCGGACGATCGTTATGATGGGGATATTTTTGATGTTGATATTGTATTATACGATGAAGATTTTAATATATTAGAACAATTCGATTTGTTTACGGGGGGAATAGTCGATTTCACAACCAGAACCTTTAATTTATCAAAAACCAGTTTTAATAAACCAACAATATTTAGGCTAGGTTTTAGAGTTGACATTAAAACAAGCGGTGATTGGGATTACCCCGATTGGGATTACTCCGATGAGTTCTATTTCTGCCTCCAAAAGCTTGAT
>JAUWOE010000093.1 GCA_030612265.1 Promethearchaeum sp. | reverse complement strand
GTATCAAGAGGTGCAAAAAGGTAGTTTTGATGGTAGAAACCTCAGGTTTGGAGTAAGAGAACATGCTATGGGAGCGATTGTGAACGGTATAGCGGCACATAAGTAAAACATGCCCCCTAACTTTTTCTTCTTAAGTCGCTTCCATCGATGAATTTTTAACTATTTTTGAGGAAATGTTTATGTCGGATCGATAACTTGTAAGCTTAAGAATTATCTTTATTTACCCAGGCTTAAAAAAACATAAATAAAATTCTGTTATGAAAATATTAATCAAGATAGAAAAAGAAAAAAAAATCTATAACAATTTTTATAGATTTATCGGTATCTCTCATAGATTTTATGGGATGGCGCCTAGAGATATTTTATAGCGAGATCCATGTCTTCCTTAGCGATTTTCTTACGTTTAGCATGGTGAGCGAACCCAAGTGCTTTTTTGGTTAATGTGGTTGCAGTTTTTTCTAAATCGATGATTAAGAGTTCTACTGCATCTGGAGCGACGATGTTGGCACCCGATTTCTTCATTAATTTTCTAACAGGTGACCATGCAAATGATCTTTTCTTTTTTGCCATTTTTTTTCTTCTCCGCGAATTACGGATTGAAAACCATTAAAAATTATTGAAGCATCAGCAAAGATGGTTATTTTTGTCGATGTTTTAATGAAATTTTCAACCTATTTTAATAATTGTAAACTGAGTATTTAAATGTTTTGAAGTTTTTTGAGAAATTGATAAAAATTGGGAAGGAAATCTGAAAATTGTATAGAAGGAAAAAGAGCTTTGAAAAAAATTTAAAAATGTAATTGATAAAAAAATTATAACGACAAAAAAACCTTCAAAATGAATTAGTGATGTTTTAGGAAATTATTTTTGAGTTGGAAGTAAAATTTTATACGTTGGCAAAAAAAAATTAAATCTTATTGACCGATGTAGGAAATTAAAAATAATCGATTTATCGTAAACTAAAGGCACAAAACTAAGAAAAGATTTAAAAATAGATAGAATAAATAATTTAAAAAACACACATCATTTCATTGAATAATTTTTTATACTTGTAATCACATATTTACACTATAATTATGTGAAAACACATAATGAGAAGAAATAATATGACAAACATAACTCTTTCGGTATCACAGAAATTAAAAGAAGAAATGGAGAAATTTCCTGAAATTAACTGGTCAGAAGTAGCACGAGCAGCATTTAGACAGAAAATAGCCGATCTTAAATTTATTCAATCATTTAAAAAAAGAAGTGAAATAACTCCCAATGATGCTGAAAAATTAGGAAGAGAGGTCAGTGCACTTATGATGAAACATTATAAGGTGCCAAAATGATTAAGCTAGTGATTGACGCGAATATTTTATTTGCTGCTTTAATAAAGAATAGTAAAACAGCAGAATTAATATTAGAGAAACAAGTTACACTTTTTGCTCCAGAATTTCTTATTGAAGAATTCGAGAAATATCGTAAAATAATCTTAGAAAAGATGCATCGAACCGAAGACGAATTTAATCGCTTTCTAAAAATCTTGAGAAGAAGAATAAGGATAATTAAGAAAAAGGAAATTGAACCATTCATTAAAGATGCTATTCAATTATCACCTGATCCAAAAGATTCATTATATTTTGCATTAGCATCAAAGCTAAATATCCCTATTTGGTCAAATGATAAAAGATTAAAGAATCAAAATGAGGTTCAAATTCTAAATACAAATGAATTAATAAGAAAACTTTAGTATAATTTTTCACAACAAAAGACATTTTCATCGTGAATATCGAGCGACTGGAGTTTTTTTGTCAAATTTTGAAAGTATTCGGGGGATCTATCGAATAAAAGTTTCCAGATTCGGCTCTTTTTATTAATTTGGAACATTAATATATCGCTATCGGGATTTTCTTTTTGTGTTGGGGAATAAATATAGTTGATGATCACAAATTCAAATCCACGCAAATCTTTCTCGTATTTAGCAGTGAATTCAATTTCGGGTGTTTTAAGAGAAATATAGTAGAGTTTCTTCAGGTTATTGAATGATTTTCCGTTATTATTAAGGATATCGAGCACGAGATTGGTAAAATTTGAACAGTTCATTTAGTAAAGAGTGTGAAAAACAGTAAATAACAGTATGAGTGTGCAATGAATTATTAGAAGAGTAAAAAGTAACTATAAAGAAAAAAATGGATTTAGATTCAATTTTTTAATATAGGTGATTTTTTAATCCCAACCGGTAAAATCTCTTCTGTTTCATATGTTTTAACCGATATTGGTTCATCTTTTTGAGCGAGAGCAGCTATATCTTTTTTCATCAATTCAGTAAATTTCTTTGCGTTTTCATAATTTAATTTCCATGATGGATCTGGATATCGTGGTTTTCCAATATGAACTTCAACATTGCGCCCTACTTCTAATTTAAAAGTGTTCTTTATTCCTACAGGTATATAAGGAATTCCATATTCTATGCAGAGTCGTGCAGTTCCTGTATGGAAACGTCGAAGTCGACCATCTTTTGTTCGTGTTCCTTCAGGAAACATTCCAACGATTTCACCGCGCTGTAATTCCTTTTTAATTAACCGGATTGCATTTTGATCTGATTGGCCTCTTCGGATAGGAATGGCGCCTGACATTTGTAGAATAGGGCGGAAAAAGGGATATTTATAGTTTTCAAGTTTTGAAACCCAGTGAACTTTACGTGGAACATTACATGCAGATAGGAACGGATCTAGAGCATGGCTATGATTTGGAACAAATATTGCTGCACCTTTTTGTGGAATATTTGAAATTCCAGTAATTTTTCCTGACCATAAAATTCGTCTTATTAATCTTACAAGACGCCATGCCAACCAGTAAAACCTGGTATCCATGAAATCTAAGATTCCAATTTTGCGATAAAATTTCCTTAATCGGGGAACAAAATAATCGAGGATGTTGTATTGGATTATATGTTTTATTAATTTTTTAATAGTTTTTGCCATATATTACACCAAAACTCTGAATATTTGCATATTCCATTATTTTATGCTTTAGTTAAAAAAGTGTTTATTTAAAAAAATTATCAATTAATAATAGTTTTCTTTTATGTTATTTAAACTAAATGCAAAAAATAATCTCGGATTTATATCATAAATAAAATCTTTTAATGTTTTTAATAGAAAGTATTCCGATTTTGTCAATTTTTGGGTGTCCATGTTTTCTATAGGTTTGAGTAAATATTTTTACTTTCCGATAATTTTGGCTATGTAGATTATATATAAAGCAATATGTTGTCAATATATTTAAAATAGAACATCACAAAAATTAGAGAGAGAATTCGAAAAAACTATATTCTTAGAGATCTATTTTATCCACCAGTAAGGATAGTCTACTTCAAAGTTACCCATTTTGGAATAAAATTTCATCTTATCATCTAAAAATTGTGTGATATATCCATCTAAATATTGAATCCATTCATTTGTAGTAAGATTTCCTGACCAGTAAAATTGAGAAAGAATTACATGAAAATCATGGCTAACAAACACATCAATTGTATTTTTTTGCTGTGTTTTTATTATTTTTTTTATATCATTTGCCATTCTTTTTGCAACAACCAATGGGGGTTCTATTTCATCTGGACTAAAGAATTGACCTATCCAGTAATCCATAAATTTTAATTGAGTTTGTTCCAACCGTTTTTTAAATATCTCAAAATCGCAATTAACCATGTATAAACTTTCTAGACTTTCAATGGGGGATGAGTTACTTTGCTTAGATTCTGAAATCCCTTTTCTAATTTCAAGGGCAGTATTTTTACAACGTTCTACTGGGCTATGAAAAAATCTATATCCAAATTTTTTTGGCAAATTCTTACCAAATTCAAATGCAGTTTTACGTCCTCTTTCAGTCAAGGGCGCGTCAAAAACTTCTTCCAGTTTTTCAGGTTCTTCTCTTTCAGAATGGCGGAGCATTATTATTGTAGGTATATCTTCCAATAATTCGTAATTTTTTAATGTATTTAGAAGTTGAATGGCGCCTTTTCCCCAAGAAACCGATTTTAATGTATTCATATTATACAATCTTATGAAGTTTAGAGTAATTTTTCAAATTTATGTATGTTTTTTCACTTTTAAGTAAATGACAAAGATACTTTAATCGAGAATCCAAGAAATAAATGACCTGCAATGAGAAAATGTTTAATTATATATGATACAAAATCTGGAAATACCAAACTTATTTCAGCAATGATACAAAAATATCTTGAAAGTATAGAGATTTCGGTTGAAACCATTCAAGACAAGAAACTAAAAGATATGGAACTACTAAAGGTATATGATATTATTGGAGTCGGATCTCCAGTGCATATGAACTCATTGGCTTTTACTTTACGGAGAAAGCTGAAGAATATTGCGAAGAAAAAAATTGATCTAAAAGGAAAGAAATTAATTACGTTTTCAACATCAAAATTTCCAAAAAAATGGGATATGGCGAATAAAATGGCAGTAAACCTTTTAAAATCAACAAACATTGAATTTTTTGCTGAATTCGGATGCCAGAATGAACCAAGTGCACAAATTAATAAGATAATCCAAGAAAAACTTAAAGATATTTAAAAATCCAATAAAAAAAAATCTAAAAAATCTAAAAAAAAAAATTAAAAATCCCAAATCATTCGGGGTTTTATTAAGAAATCATCCGTTGCCTTAATTCATCAGGCAGATCCATTTTTTTAATTTTTCTCATTAATCTTCCTGTTGCTAAACCGATGGAGATCATTGAAAGAATGAAAACTGCAATCCAGATAAACCATGGAATTGTTAGAGGAATATAATATTTATTTCCCATCATGTAGTTTAGACTCCATCGATAAGTTAAATATCCAAGGGGGAAAGTAAGAATCAGGCTGAATCCACTTAGAATAACATTTTCCCAGAAAATTATTCTTCGCATATACTTATTTTTCGTTCCCATCGCTTTTAATGCAAGAAAATCATCTTCTCGATCAATAAATGCCATGTACATGCTACTAAAGCTGAACATCACACCAATTCCAATTCCAATCAATAAAAATAGAAGTAAAATACCTAACATCGTATTCATTAATGTCATGACTGAATTTCGAGAGGTTTCGGATTCTGTCCATAGACTGATTTGAAAATGATTTTCAAAAATATCTCTCAATTCGGTCATATTTGCTCCATCTGTAACGTCAAGAAGAATTCCATTAACGTATCCTTTTGGAATATTATAGTACGCACTAATATTTCCGGTTTCAAACGCTTCTAAAGTCCATAATACATTAAAATCTATCATTTCACCTGTAAAACCTGCAACTTGGACCGTAAAATTTTCAGTTTGACCAATATCTATTTGATCATTTAGGTTTATGTTATATTTTCCCGCTAGAGATTGACCTAATAAGATTTTATTACTGTTTAAATCCGTTTTATCTTCTGCATCACCTTCAATTACATGAAAATTTCTTAAAGTAGAATTTGATTGAAAACATTGCAATTCTGTCCATGTTAGAAATTCATTCTTATATATAATCTTCGTGTATAAACCCAAGTAGACTTCAGAATGAGATATTTGATCATTGCTTTGGTTTCCCATAAAACTATTAATTTCACTTATAGAAATAGGATTTTCCAGAACAATTTCTACATCCGCAGCATTATATGTATCAAAATTATCTACGATTGACGCATACATGTTATATTCCATGGCAGCAGAATTTATTAGCATTAACATTGAGGTAGTTATCGCAAGAATCGTGAAAATTGTTCTTTTCTTTCGCAGAAAGATTTCTCGCAATGGAATATACATATGAATTGATCGGAATATAGGTATCCACCCAAAAATCTTCTCGGAAAATGTCTTTGAAGTTATTTTAATTCTATTAAAGACCATGTGCATGGCTTCTCGCGGAGTAACGTTTGTAATCGGGTATGCACTGATTATAGAAAATATTAAACTCACAAATAGAAGTGCAATTGCCCCATATATAAATTCCATATATGCCAGAGTGAAATCCAAATAATGGATTGAATATATTGAAACAATCATATTAGTCATACCGACCGATAAGTAATATCCTAAAGGAATTCCTATTATTATCCCGATAATAGCCAATATCATTGTTATTTTGACGTAATGAAATACAATTTTCTTTTTACTGGACCCCATTGCAAGAAATAATCCAATATTTTTGTTTTGGGACTGGACCATTCGATTTAGTGTATTGAAAATTACAACCGAGCTTATTATTATTCCGATTAATCCAAAAATTGTTCCCATTTTATCGATTGATCCTGCATCTGCATCAAAGAATTCTCTATCTAATGTTGCATCGAATAATTCAAATTGAGTAGAACTCATATCAATTTTATTTTCAATAAACCTCGTGAATAGTTTATCAGAGGCAAAATTAGTCATATTCTCATCTAGTCTGTTTTCCACCGTAAAGAGAACTTGGTTTATTACTGGTAATCCATAGAAAAGGATATTCTGAAGGGTGCTTAAATCAACCCATACAACAGCCATCTGACCTAATAAAGTCATTCCTGACACTGGGTCTACAACATACAAGTAATCACTATCTTGGGCAATACCCTTTACTGAAAAATCTAAATTATTTGATCCTCCAAAATTTATCGACAAATTATCATGCATTTGAATACTTTGTCCTAGTAGATCTCCCGCAAATCGGGTTTCTACTAAACAACTCATATTTTCTTTGAAAAAATCACTATTAGTTTGAATTTCAGATGCATTTTGTTCTATTACTAGTTGGTTAACTTCATTAGGATAATCAATACCGATAATAATTGCAGGGAAGATGTTTCCTTTATACGTTAACTCTGTAGGTAAAATTATTCTGCCCTCAATTCGATCAATTTTTGCATCGTTTAAGAAAGCTTGATCATTTTTAATTTCGCTGATGTTATTTTCCATGATCGGAGCAGTAAAGGTATAACGACCATCCGCGACATTATTTTCAATCAAATTCTTATTTAACGTATTATAAACCATTGGATAACTTGCTCTCATTCCGGTTAATAACGCAATAGTGATTGCTACAATTGTAACTATTGTTAATGAGCGGAATTTATGAAATCGAATCTCCCTGAATACTTTTGTATCCAAAATTCTCATTTACTCACCTTCTTTTACTTTTTTAGTAAAATTCAATTCGAACTGATCTTTATCTTCAACCTTGTCAATCTTTCCCATTTTTAGATGATAAACTCGATCTGCAAATTGGGTAATTGCAATGTCATGACTAACAACGATAAATGTGGTTCCCTCTTCTTCATTTAATTTACGCATCAATTCTGCTATATGTTGGCCAGTTACATAATCAAGATTTCCAGTCGGTTCATCTGCAACAATTAAAGTTGGTTTTTTTACAAGTGCTCGCGCGATAGCGACTCTTTGCTGTTCTCCTCCGCTTAATTGACTTGGAAATCGTTTCTCTTTACCTTCTAATCCAACTTTTTTTAAAATATCATAGGATCGTTTTTTAATTTCTTTTTTATTTTTCATTCCTTGAAATTCAAGAGCTAAACCAACATTTTCCCATATTCGTAAGCTAGCGATAATATTAAAAAATTGAAAAATCCACCCAACTCTATTGCGACGGTATGTATTCATCCTGTTATTTGAAAATTCGTTAAGATTTTCATTTGCTACTATGATATCACCTTCAGTAGGGTGATCTATTCCACCGATCATGTTTAGAAGTGTTGTTTTTCCCGCTCCAGAGGGACCCAAAATTACAACAAATTCACCTTTTTTTATACTAAGATCTACACCGTTTAAAGCATATATCTGCGATTCTCCGAATTCAAAAACACGTTTCAGATTTTTTACAACGACTATATCTTTGTTATCCATTTTTGTCACTAATTCTTAAGAAAAATAAAACTGTTTCATTGAATTGTAATTATTTATTGCGTATAAATTATTTTTTATCTCTTCTTCTCGTTAAAAGGAGAAATTAGTAATCTTTTTCTTGCAATATCACAGTATTTTTCCGAAATATCAATTCCGATGAATTTTCTGTTTAGAAGATATGCCATTTTTGTAGTAGTTCCAGCGCCATTCATAGGATCTAACACAATGTCTCCTACATTTGACCAAGAAATAATATGATCTCTTACTAATTTTTCAGGAAATAAAGCGGGGTGTTCAAAAGCTATAGAATCCTTAGTCGTGTTTCCTCTTCCGGTAACATACCTCCAAATATTGAATCGCATCCCAAAGGGTAGAACTTCAATTCGACTTTTATCATCTTGGTGAGTCATTGTTCCATCTTTATTACGTCGTTTCTTACTGAAATTGTATTGAGTTTTATTCGGTTTATCCTTAATCGGGTTAAAAGTCTTTGGTTTACCCTTTGAAAAGACGAACATGTATTCAAAAATTTGATGATAACGATTTTTTGAAGGATTAGCAAATCCGCTTTTTTGATATATCATTGTATCATGAAGATTAAAGCCTATTTCTTTAAAAAAAAGTGCTTGCCGAAACGAGGAACCTGTTTCGGAACCTTTTATAGTCGCATCCCCTATTACCCATACAACTACTCCTCCTTCTTTAGTAACTCGATATAATTCTTTTGCAAGATTTTCAAAATCAAGGTTATATCCTTGATAGTCTCTTAATTTATCATAAGGTGGGCTGGTAATTGTCAAATCTATGCAATTTGGAGAAAATTTTTTTAAATTCTTTACAGAATCACCGCAAATAATCGTGTTAATTGTGTTAATCGCTTTTTCAAACTCTTTTTTTTTGCTTATTTTTGATTTTAATTATATCCTAAAATTACTCCTAAAATATTATTATAAACAAAATTCTAAAATATTATTATAAACAAAATTCTATTACATGATAGAATTACTATAAAAATAGTAAAAATAGTTGATTTATATGGTTATTACAATTACAATTTTTCAATTTGAACTAAATCAAGATGAATCGGGTGATATTGATCCCGAATTTAAAAATCTGGTTTCGGAAATGCCCGAGACCGGCAAAGAAAAACCCGAATTAAATGATCTAGTTTCCGAGAATGATCGTTACAGGTTATTTTATAATCACACAACGGGCTTGGATTTCAAAAGACGTGAACGGATGATAAAGAATTTCATTCTGGGACGACTTAAAGAAACCCCATTCAAGGTTCTCTCATACTATCACCATGAGATTGACGAGACACAATATTTAATACTCGCATTATTCGCATTGGATGAAGATGTGGAATTATACGAAGGAGTATTTTACCAAATGTGTGAGAAATTGGGTAAAGTCTTTAATAAACTTGCCAAAAGTACTAAAAGTTCACAGGTTTTAAGAGAAATAGAAACTGAAATGCTGAATCAAGTAAAATTTGCCCTATTTCAAATCGAACGCTTATCAAATTTGACTAAAATTCAGAAAATCGCATTGATCTTTTCAAATTATGAACGAATAATGACTTTGAAGCTTTTAAAAGAGGGACCGATTTCAAGAATTAAACTAAGGTCGTTAATTGATCGAGTTAAAAAGAATCCTAACATGGATATTATTCTAAAACCATTTCTTGAGATGAATATTGTCAGGAGGGATTGGGCAAGAGGAATTCACCGCAAAGAAACAGGTCGAATTCATGGCGAGGGTGAATACTTATTCTTATTGAAAGATATATCTTTGATTCGCGTGCCTCCAAAAGATTTGATGTTAGATATGAAAAAACATGATGTTGGCAAGCAATATTTTGAAGAGTTAAATAATTATTACTCAACATATAATCCATTTGAAGACCTCTATGCTGAAAGCGAAAAATTGGCAAAAATTATACTGGATCCTGACATTTTTGATTTATTAGCTTTATTGAATACAAAAGCATATCCTGTAAAGAAACTTCCAAATGTATTATCAAATTTTGCTCAATTGGATGATGTATTAAAGACTTTAGTAGATGTCGGCATTGTGAAATTAATTAAGGATGATCAAGGTAGAAATTGGATATGTGTGATGGCAGAAATTTCTTTCTTATCCACGTTTCCTGAATTTTTATTACCCAAAATTAAAGACCGTTCCTCACTCAGATGGGGTGCAATCGATGAAAAATCGTTAGTATCGCCAATAACGAAAGAAATCGCACAAATTGCTTTGGAATTATTAGAAAGTACATATTATGAGAAAATTGAAATATAATAGGTGAAATAAATGAACATCCACAAAATTCCGAAAGAAATTACATTTCGATGTAAACATTGCTTAACAGATATAACTTTTCCAATAGATAGAAAATCAATGGAAAATGCACAATTTCCAGTAAAATTGGAAAATATTCACGGTATGCCCGCTCATAAATTAACTATTTCTATAAATCGAGGTTTTAATGTCGATTCTTTTGAAATAGAAGAAGTTAAATCAGATACCAAACCAAAATCAACCAAGTTCACTCAAGAAGTCTTAAAGAGTATAGAATTAAATGAGGGAGAAATTCAACTTTATTTTATGGCGAGTGGAAAAGGTCCTATGTCCCTCGGGGAATTAGCCATCCTTGCGAATCGAACAATTGAACAAATGAAAATAATTGCTGAAAAATTTGTTAGAAAAGGATTATTTAAAGAAATACCAGGATCTACTGCCTATTTCCAAGCATTACCGCCTTATGCTGCTCTCATGGCTCAATTGGATAAATTTAGGAATATGATTGCCGCAATAAAAATGTCTACCCCAACAGATTTACAAACATCTTTCATGTCTTTTGAAGAAAGTAGTAAAGGAGCTAAAACCCTTAGTGAATTTGTAGATTACTTAAGTGAGGTGAAAAAAGATGTTTCAGCACAATTATCCACTCAGAGGACTGTACTTGATAGTAGTTTACATAATCTAATGGAACAACAAAAAGTCATAATTGGTATTAAAGATTTGCGCGATCAGAGTATTTCTCTATTAGATATACATTTTATTAATTTATTCAATCAATTTGAGATAGTATCCAAGAAAATTACAACCAATCTTGAAAAATTGCATCTTGGTGTTGTAATTAAAACAGTAGAAGATGTAGTTCAAAAGAATATTGATAATCAGATGGAGATTATAAGAAGTGAACTTCAAGCTGAATTTGAATCAAAATTTAGAAATATTATGGATACTTTACTTGAAGATATCACCGAAATTACAACTAATGCAGATAGTATCGGAGATAAATTGCATACATCTTTTGATTCCATTATAACACAATTTAATGCAACTTTAACTCAAACTCAAGATAGGATTGTAAATATATCTACTACAGTAAGTAACTCTTTTGGGGATTTACGAAGTACTTTTTCAGATGAGGTTGTTATAACTTTAGATGATATTTTGGGGAAAATTGTAAAACAACTAGATCTTAGCACTTCCACTATTAATGAATTTTGGGATGAATCGAAACGGGTTATTAATTTCACAATGCAAGATGTTTGGTTTATAAAAACCCCAGAAGGAATGCAGGCTCAAATTAATGACGCTATTTCAAGAGCAAAAATGCGTGTGCTAATAGTAGCTCCAACGCTTTCTGATATTGATATTGAACCCCTAAAACAAGCTCGAAAACATATTAATTTTAGAATTTGTTGTTCTATTTATCCGGATGATCCCATTCATAAGCAGAAAATGGCATTTTTTGATTCAACCACCAATATTACGTATAGGGATCGGAAACTTCAAAATCTTTGGGGAGTTAGTAGAGATTATGAAGAGATTATTTTAAGTATTATAAAGATAAATAAAGGAATTTCGGGTTTCAATATGGAAGTTGCTGGAATTGGCAGTATTTTAACCGAACATATTAAAATTTTCGTTCCTATCCTAGAAGATGCTTGGATGGGGGGCCACAAGGATATTGTAAAGAAACCAGTGCAAAAACCAATTAAAAAATCAGAAAAACCTCGTTTAATTCATGTGGAACCAAAGAAAAAAATTGATGAGCCTGTAAAAGGGGGATTGGGAGCACAAGCGATAAGTTCTTTACAAAAGCAAGTAGAAAGGCATACAAAACCCGTAATTGATCTAATCAGTCCTGCATTAAAACAAGATGCACCAATTACTCCTAAATCTTCTCCTACTCCAAGTCCAGAACCACCTAAAGTGATAGAGAAGAAACTAGTAATAGCTGAACCCAAAGTAATTCAAAAACCTGATACAGAACAACCACAGAAAAAAGCTCCGGGAGATGTAAAGGATATAATCGATAAAATTGAATATTTGAACAATTCAGTAATTGTTGGTAACCCCCAAAAAATAATTAGTGATTTGGAGGAGCTCAAAGATTTGATTAGTAATAAACTCGATATTGCTCGAACAGAATCGGATATAACAAATTGGATAAAAGATTTACAAGGTAAACCTTTTATAGATGATTTTAAGAAGAAAATATTATCAAAAAGATTAAAAATATGGAAGGAGAATGTTTTAGAAAATTAAATGGTGAAAATTCAAATGAGGAATGAAGGAATTAAAAATAAGAGCTCCAAAGTTGTAATTATATTCATTTTAGGGTTAATATGCTTTTCAGGTTTACGGTTAAATAATGCATCCGATTTTATTTCAAAAAATGAAAATCTTATAGATGAAATACTCCCCCGATCTAGTGCTTTCCTAGAAAATAGAACTGATTATTCAAAACAATTAATTAAGGATCCAAGTTTTGATTTGGGATCTCCATGGAATTCTCAAGAATTTGATGAAACTAATGATATGGATGCAAATCTTGACTTAAATCAAGCAAATTATAAAGTTATTGGTGATAAAAGAAATTTTTATCTTAATGGGACAATTGATGCTGCAGATTGGGAAAATTTTACAAATCCTGATCATCCTATAACCCCTGATACCTATTATATTGATTCAGATGGTCTTTATGTAAGTCATACGTATTCTCAAAATGAAAATCAGACTCGAAACACACCTAGCATTCAATGTAAACAAAATATTACTATGCCTGTCAATATGTCTGATTATACCATAACATCTGCATCGATAGAATCACTATTCAATGCAACTGTTACTACCGATCCAGTACACAATGGAATTGATGTGTTGCAAGATGATTATACACTAATGGCAACTGGGGATTACGTTACTTTCTATGTTTTAATATCAGACATAGAAAATAATAAAGTGTACAGAATTGCTCATAATAAAACATCCAATTTAGGACAAGATTTATCACCTAATATTCCATCAATTTTTGATACATTAATGACTAATGTGACAGAAGATATCCTATTGTTCTACCTTTCTTCAGTCCTTGAAACAGATCATGAACATTTTACAATAACAATTGGAATAGATATATATAGTGAAGATAATCAGCAAGGTGTGGATATTGATATTTGGAATGATTTAAGGATAAAAACACTTAATTTAACTTTTGCTTATGAAAAGAAGATTGACCAATTAACATCTGTATCTTGGAATCAAACAGGAAATAAAATTGACAACGGTGAATATGAATTGGGTGATGATGGATATTTTATAATTAATAATGCATCACTCAATTTTGATTACAATATTTCTCAAGATTGGCCTAGTTCATCATTAAACTCAGAGTTTAGGATATATCTTAATAATTACCAGATTTCTAAAACAATAAAATTAACAAATTTCTCAACTTCTATTCAAAATCAAATTATTGATATATCTCCTTCATTAATAAATGCATCCGAGAATATTACAATTAAAATTCAGTTATATATTGCAGATAACTTTCTTTTAAGCAATAATATTACTGTTACAATTGATAATGTGAATTTAACAACGTTTTTTACAGTTGTAGAGCGGAGAAATCCTGTAGCCACGATGTTTGAGACAGATAGTCTAAGTCGTAGTATTACTTGGAATGAATCTTTCTCAATATCCCTTAATTATACTAATGCTTCTAATCAAGTTGGTCTTAATGGGAGTGGTTTTATTGTAGATTGGGTTGATTCATATGAAATTCAAGAAGTAGGGAATGGAATCTATACGTTATTTTGTAATAATACACATAAAGTATCCAGTACTCCTTATACACTAAGTATAAACA
>JAUWOE010000112.1 GCA_030612265.1 Promethearchaeum sp. | reverse complement strand
ATTTTTTCCAATATGGAATTCCCGCCCAATTTTTCCCCTTTACTCATGCGAACTTCTCCCATTTTTCTATACGTTCAAATTGCTCTTATTAACCTTTTAAAGTAGTTTTTTATGAAATTTCAAATTATGGGTTTAAATCCCCATTTTTATTTTCTTAATATTGCTGTGCAAATTTTTTAATCCTTGAATTTGCTATATTTTATATGAAATGCCTCAGATCAATTTTAGAGTGGATGAGAAAATTAATGCATTTATCAATTTAAAGATGAAATTAGAAGAAAAATCAAGAGCTTCAATTGGTAAAGAAATTTTTTTAAAAGGTTTGAATAATCAAATGATGCCATATTTAGCTGGTTTATACAAAAAAGGTAAAATTTCTAATTAAAAACATCGCCAATCTCACGGGAATTCATTTCACTGAAGTTATTTCGCTCGTTGCAGACTTAATCGATGACATTGATATAGATCCCAAATTAATTCAATACTCTGAAGAAATCAGCGAAAAATTACTACCCTTTTTAGAACAAGCAAAAGAAAAAGGAATTTCATTTAAGGGCACAATAAATACATGAAATTAGTTCTATAAATGGATTCTTAATTTCTATTTACTTCATTTTCTTTTTTCCATTTCTTTTAAAAAATAAAGATCATATTTTTCCTTAGTTATTTATCAGAACTACTCCCTAGTATAGCTTTTGCTACAAGAAGAAACGCTAAAGCAAGAAAAATGTGAATTGTTGCCACTAATGTATTATTTCCGAGTATATTTCCAATGACTGATACTGTAGGTGCGACAATTCCAATCAACTGTGCTGTCCATAATGTCCGAATTTTCTTCCTAACTTGGATATTTTCAGGATTGATTTTTTTTAATACTTGTGAAATCCTAACAAGACTATAGATTAATAAAGTATATTGCCAAATCCCCATAGAAATGAGAGATACGTAATTTTTAGTTGTTATTACTGGATCTAATGAAGATATTTCTATTGGTAATACTACAGAAAGGATTGCAATAATTGTAGATCCAATAAAAATAATTTTTGAGGTTTTCAATTTTAACCAAGTTGTGCTATAAATAAAAATCTGCATAGAAATTACAAAAAATGCTGTTGCAAAACTAAGTAACACTAATGAAAAATATACTAAAATCAATACAACAATCTCAGAAATTCCAAACTCGTATATCATCATCACTAAGGAATAAGTTCCATAAAGAAAGAAACTCACTGCAAAATATCTGTTTCCTTTGTATGAAGAATCTCTTCTCAAAATTATAATTGCGATTGAAAAAGCTGCTACAAAACCGATTATTTCCCCGATTACTGCAAGTTCATTTACCATGATTATTATTATTATGGTATAAAAAACTATAAAAATGTTCCGTCATCGAAAAATCAATCAATGTTAAGAATAAATAAAAAATGAAGAATAATCCTTAATTATACTTCTTGAACTCGAAGTCCTATTTGTCTGGATGTAATTCGGGATGGGTATAATTATCCAAATCAAATTTACCTAGCCTTCCTTTGTTAAATTTATCATAAATCTTGACCATGGATCGTAAATACCGCGATTGTAATTGATCTTCAACGAGCGACCGTTTTACTTTGGGAAAAGAGAAGTACAACTTCATTAACCTTCTATATACTTTGTGAGTCCAGAGACTAAAATTGTCAAAGATTAAATTCGGAAGTGTTCCTTTTTCGATGGCGCTGAGGACGATCCTTTCAAAAACATCAACAGGAGTAAAGTTTAATTCTTTGCGTCGTTGCATAATAATGGCTTCAGAGGGGCAAAACCGTTGGCATACACCACATCCAATACACCTATCATAATTCACTTGAGCCAGATTATTCCCTTCTGGAATCTCAATCATATCCATGGCATCAACTGGACATTTTTCTGCACAAATTCCACAACCAGTACACGCATCTGCATCGATTTTTGCTTCAAAATTACTATATATATTGGAACTATAACCAAGGCGTTTATATCCTAAAAGAGCTTCACAACAACACCCACAACAATTACAAATCCATGAAACTCCTGTTTGAGAATTATCACCCACTTGCACTAAACCGAGTTTTCTAACCCGATCTAAAATTTCATGAGCTTCTTCTTTTGAAATTTTCTTTGCAATTCCGTGTTTGGATAAACTTTGAGCAGCATTGTTGAATGTAAGGCACACATCTTGAGGATTATCACAAGCTTTCCCCACATGTTCCATTTTATGTCGACAATAACACGTGCCAACAGTAATACAAGTAGCAGTATCAATAACCTGACTGGCTCTTTCATAATCCAAAATTATGCTTTGATCGTGATCTTGCAAGGTATCCTCATGAACATACACCCGATCGATGGGCGGCTTTAAATTGAACAATATCGAAATGAATTCATCTTCTTTATTGATATATTGATAATATAACTCGGACAACACTTTTCGATCAAATTTTCCATCGGTTCTCATTAAAGAAAATTCAAAGAACCCAGCCATTGGAGGAGCTAAGGTAAAAACCCGTTTATTTTCTTCCATAATATCAATGAGCAACCCTTTGTCGGCCAATTCATTCAAAATAATTTCGGCTTCTTCTTCAGATTGTTTCCAAAGTTTAGCGGCTAATGGGATACCAAATGGTTTGATCGGTAGCTTGGATACCAATGTGGCTTCTTTTTCTGAAAAGAGAATCTCTAAAATTTGAAATAATGCTTCGGAAGCTGGTGCATGTTGTGGAAATTTTTCTAGACGATTATGTAAATCTAAATAACTATTTGAAATATGACCCATGAATGAAATATCGGTGGCATTTTATAAAAAGTCTCGGTGTAATAGATTTAAGTTATTGTGAGATCTTCAACTATGTGAATTTAATGAGAAATTGATAATAAAAAAAAAAATATAGAAATAAATCTAGAAATAAAAAATTTCAATGTGAAAATTGTAAAATTTACTGGAAATAATCATAATACAGATTGAAGGTTTGTAGATGAATTAGTAGATTGGATAAAAATTCTGAATGAAGAAATTAATTAAAAAAAGTTTGGGTGTAATAGATAAAAAAAATAGCTAGAATAATATTAGAAATTATCCTTCAAATAGACAGTTAATTAGTATTTTATTACATTTGATTACTCGCTGAAACAGATTCGGTACATATATCTAAAACTTCAGTAATATCATCGATATTATCTAATTCATCTATTAATCTCGGAATAATTTCATATAGATCTCCTACAATACCATAATCTGCTATCTTAAATATAGGTGCATCGGGATCTTTGTTAATTGCTACAATACATTCGGCTTGTTCCATACCTGCAATATGCTGAAGTGCCCCCGAAATACCGCATGCAATATATAATTTTGGTCGAACAGTTTTTCCAGTTTGCCCAACTTGGTATGGTTTGGAAATCCATCCGTTATCTACACATGCACGTGAAGATCCAACACATCCATTTAATTTATCAGCAAGTTTTCTAAGTAGATTGAAACCCTTAGCATTACCTAAGCCACGTCCTCCTGATACTACAATTTTTGCATCTTCAATTGCAATTTCAGCTGATTTTGATGTATCTATTTTCAAAACTTTTGTACGTAATTCTTCTTGGGTAATTATTGGAATAATTTTCTCAACTTTTGGTTCACCATCACATTTATTATTATATTTTGCTTTTTTCATAACACCTGGTCGAACACTACACATTTGGGGGCGATGATTTGCACATTGAATTGTAGCCATTAAGTTTCCTCCAAAAGCAGGACGAGTTTGCAATAAATTCAATGTCTCGGGATCGATTTCTAATGCAGTACAATCAGCAGTTAATCCCGATTTAAGTTTAGCTGATAAAGTAGGAGCTAGTTCTCGACCGATGGATGTAGCGCCAAATAAAATAATTTCAGGCTTTCGAGTTGTGATTAAATTTCCTAATACCTTTGAATAAGCATCAACATTATAGTCGCTTAATAGTTCATGTTCTGCATAAATTACATTATCTGCTCCATATCTTACCAAATCTGCGGGCCAATCTATTAATTTATGTCCTAAGATAACTGCAGTGAGGTCACAATTAAGTGAAGTGGCTAATTTTTTACCTTCACCTAATAATTCTTTGGTCACATTCAATACTTGACCAAATCTTTGTTCTGCTATTATCCAAACACCTTTGTATTCCGAAAAATCTACGAGATTAGTTAATTGTTTATTAGTCATCATTTTTCCTCCTATAATATTTGTTTTTGTTTTAAACTCTCGATGAGTATGTGTGCCACATGAGCAGTTTCCCCTTCCAATATTTCTCCTTTGAAGGTGCGATCTGGAGTATACGTCTTTATTACTCGTGTCGGTGATCCATTTAATCCAATTTGAGTGTTATCTAAATCTGGTAAGTCGTCGGCAGTCCATGTTTCGACTGGAATTACCGGATTTTTCCCAAAAACATCAAAAATTCGCCGCATATGGGGATATCGAGGTTTATTTAAATCAGAAATAGTTGTTAATACTACTGGAATTTGAGCCTCTATCTGCATATACCCATTTTCCAATGCCCTTTTGACTTGAACTTTTTCTCCAAGATATTTTAATTCTTGGACGTAAGAAATAATAGGTAAATCAAGATGTTGGGCAATTTGCGGCCCAACTTGTGCTGTATCACCATCGATAGCTTGTCTTCCGCAGAAAATTATATCTAAACCTTCTTTTTCTTGAATTTTACGCAAAGCAGTTGCTAAAATCGTAGACGTAGCAAGTGTATCTGATCCTGCAAATTTCCTATCACTTAATAAAATTCCCCGATCTGCACCCATAGCTAAAGCCTCTTTAATAATTTCAGTTGCTTGACTTGGACCCATACTAATTACTGTGATTTTTACATCATCATACTTATCTTTCAATTTGAGTGCTTCTTCCATTGCGTTTTTATCGTCCGGATTGCATATAGTCTTAATTCCTTTCCGAATGAGCGTTCCGGTCTTTTTATCAATTTTGACTTGATTTGTGTTTGGTACCTGTTTGATACAAACTGCTATATTGATTGTCATGTTTCTTTTTCACCTTGATAATTATAATTTGGGTTTGATAGTATGCGCTGCTATCACCATTTTTTGGACTTCAGATGTACCTTCATAAATTTCAGTTATTTTGGCGTCCCGCATCATTCTTTCAACTGGATAATCTTTCATATATCCATAACCACCATGCAATTGAACCGCTTTATTAGTAACAAAGACTGCAGTTTTTGATGCAAAGAATTTTGCCATTGCTGATTCTTTACTATAAGGTTTACCATGTTCTTTCAAATAGGCTGCATGATAATAGAGATTTCGGGCAGCATTAATTTCAGTTTCCATTTCTGCAATATACCATTGTAATCCTTGAAAATCTTTTAATTTTCGTCCAAATTGAACACGTTCATGAATATATTGAATTGCAGCATCCATCGCTCCTTGAGCTATACCAACTGCTTGAGCTGCTATTGCAATTCGCCCTCCATCCAATGTTTTCATGGCGATATGGAAACCTTCACCTTCTTTTCCAAGTAAATTTTCTTTTGGGATTTTCATATCTTGAAAAATTAACTCACCAGTTGCAGATCCGCGTATCCCCATTTTATTTTCAATTTTCCCAATGATAAATCCAGGAGTGTTTGCATCAACTATGAAGGCACTTAGACCTCGAGTCTTTTTGGATTTGTCAGTCATTGCAATGATGATAAACACATCAAAAACACCTGCTCCAGTTATAAAACATTTAGATCCATTCATGATATAATGATCACCTTTTAATTCTGCTACGGTTCTTTGCATTGAAGCATCAGATCCTGCACCAGGTTCAGTAAGAGCAAAACCTCCTGCAATTTTTCCTTCTGCAATAGGACGAAGATATTTTTCCTTTTGTACTTCTGTACCAAAAGTCAATATTGGCCACCCACATAGACTTGCGCTTCCTGCAAGCACAACTGATGAAGTAGCGCATTTTTTAGCAACCTCTTCAATGGCCAAATAATATGCGAGGTAATTTCCCCCTGATCCTCCATATTTCTTTGGAAGTGGTAAACTGGAAATTCCCAATTTTTGCATTTTTTCTAACGTTTTTTGAGGGAATTCTTCCGTTTCATCGATTTCTGCAGCGATAGGTTCTATTTCATTTTCAGTAAAATCTCGCATGACTTTTTGAACCATTATTTCTTGCTCAGTTAAACTAAAATCCATTTCTTTTTTTCTCCAAAATAGCCTTATTTCAATTTTTTTTACCTAGATATTTATTGAATTAAATAAACACTTTATTTAAATATAATTTATCACAATAATAATCGTATTTGTGGGAAAATTATTCATGTTAAATTATGTTTCAAGGAAATAGCATTATGTAGGGTTGGAAACTAAAATTATATTTGAAGATTGAACATTGTCTATTAATTAGTGTAGGTTTAAAATGCATTTAATGTTTCTAGAAAAATTATAGCCTTATAGATTTGAAAAATAAAGAAATTATTAATCCCAAACCATCTAAAAAAATAAAGTTTATTGTGTATTTTGGAAGTGGATGATCATTATAAAAATTCAAACCCAAATTTTTGCATAATTTCCTTTTCACACCCCTAAATCGAAAAAATTTAATAAAATGCCGTTTTGGTCATATTATAAATTAACTTAAATTGATCACAATGGGTCGTAGAAGATGGAAGTGCTTTAGTGTCTTTAAGAAAAAAGGATACCAAAAGAAAAGATCACGCAGTCATCGTAGGGAATTTGTTCGCGGAGGTGCGGATTCGAAAATTACCAGATTCGATGTTGGTAATCGCGAAAAAAATGACTGGGAAATCAAAATCGGTATGATATCTAAACGAAATATTAATATCTCACATTTCGCTCTGGAAGCCGTACGGGTTAACGTGAACAGAAGACTTATTAAAAAAATCGGAAGGCAAAACTTCCATCTAAAAATCAGAAAACACCCACACACGACATATCGCGAACATGCAATGATGAGTTTTGCTGGAGCGGATAGGTTATCAAGTGGAATGAGAAATGCGTTTGGTAGACCAGTTGGACGTTGTGCTCGGACACGCGCGGGAGATGTCATAATGGAAGTCGGTTGTGCTTTTGCTCATGCAGAAGAAGTAAAACGTTCATTCTATATTGCTGATAAGAAGATTTGTACCCCAACTCGCATTGTTTTATTATCTGCGGAAGATCCTGCAGTAATTCCGAAAGTTTCTCTACCATACATTGATAATTTCCTTCAAACTTAAATTCAATTATATTATATTATCAGTGAATGTAGTAATTTTTTTATTGCGTTTTTTTGTTTTCGTTTTAAATTAATAATTATAATAGCAAGTTTTAAGATATTTTGAGAATAGCATTAAATAGGTGATAATTATTACCAGTTTACAACAATTGAAGCATATTCTTCGAATAAAAGTGGAATTACTATGCAATGGGGTCATAATTAAAGAGGAAACTCTGGATCGGTTAAAAAATGAAGGGCATATTTTTAATTTTGGTAGAAAAGGGGGTGCCGGTCCTGCTGGGGGAAGGTATTTCCGTTTCTTTAATGGTTCTATAGCAAATGTTCCTATATATATTGATAAACAACCAAATTCAAATTTGGTAATTGAAGATATTGACGGTAATAATAATGTAAAGTTGAAAGTAAAAGAAGGTTCAAACGTTCCGCCATTTCCTTTACAACTCATTCCAGTTCCAGATTTCTATTCATTGAAAAACAGTGAGGAGATTCCTTTTCAAAAAATTGCTTTAATGCATGGAAATCGAACGCTGGCGACCACAATTAATCAAAGATGCAGATATTGGAGAAGTAATCAGCAGTGTAAATTTTGCGCGCTAGAATTTTCTCTAAGTACCGGAGCAACAATTGAACAAAAAAGTGGTGAACAGATGGTTGAGGTTATTCGCACTGCAAGAGAAGAAAATAAAGATTTTGCAGAGCATTTAACTCTAACGATTGGAACAACAGAAAATCCCGACAAAGGTATGTCCGAGTATTTAGAAGTTATTAGAGATATCCGCAAATCCTACCCGAGTATTCCAATACATATTCAAATTGAACCTATGCAAGATCTTTCTTGGTATTCAAAAATTCATGCTGTAGGTGCTAATACAATAGGAATTCATCTTGAGATTTTAGATCCTGAAAAAAGAAAAGAAATATGCCCGGGAAAATATTTCATTTCATTTACAACATACATTGAGCATTGGAAGAAAGCAATTGAGTTTTTTGGGAAAAATCAAGTAAGTACATTCATTTTAACGGGATTTGATAGGCCTGACAAAGAATCCGATTTTAGAGAAAAACTTGAAGAAATAGTGAAAATTGGTGTTTTACCCTTAATCACGCCAGTTAGATATTTAACGGGCGTAGATTATAAGATACCAAATACATCAAGCCAATATTTCTACGATTTAATAATACATGCTGCGAAATTGTGTGAAAAATATGGATTGGATCCCACTAAAAATCAAGCAGGTTGTATTCGTTGTGGTGGTTGTTCAGCTTTAACAGATGCATTTAAATTAATAAAAACTAGTTTTTAAGACCCAATTTAGTTCTGATATTTTTTTTTATGAGATTTAAAGATTTCTTTAACAATTTTTTCAAACTTTGGTTCTGATTTTAATTTAGCTTTTAGGTCGTTTTCAATTGAATCCAGAAGATTTATGATATGTTTCTCGGGATAAATTGCTCTTGTCTTAATGTGTTTTGGTAATTTATCATCGACGATAAAGTTGTCTACATTGGATAAATTTTCACTAATACCTAGAAGATCCATTAATCTGTTTTTTATATCAGGCGTAATGTGGTGCTCAAATTCGCAAGCTAATTTATCTATCTGTTCGGGATTATTCATTTTCAGGGTTCTTTCGAAAAAAAGTTCCATTATAATGTGGTTCATTACTAGTTCTTTTCCGCGTTCTTTACCTTTTTTTGAAAGTCTTATACCTGATCGAGGTTTCCATTCAATTAATTTTGCGGCTGCAAGTTTTTCCAGCATATTTGAAACAGATGGGGCTTTAACCTTTAAACGCTCTGAGATCTCTTTATTTTTTACCCAACCCATCGGATTTTTTAGAGATAATCGGTAAATCGCTTCTAAATATTCATCATAACTTTCCGAATAAATTTTATCTCTTTCAGTGACACTTTTATAAATAGATGGATCTGAACTAATTTTTTTAATATTGGAATCCATTTTCTTTTCAACAATCATTCCAAATAAATATTATTTAAAAATCTTTATTATGATAAAGTAAAATATTCGATTTCGTTTAACTTAAACTTTATAACTTCCTTATTTCTTAAGAATTCTAAAAGGTTTTTAGTCCTAGTTAAAGCAAAAAACAATTGATTTTTTGTAATTCCAGGCACCCCACAAGCAATTAATACTATATTTCTTGATTTTTTAGTAATCATGGAAAATTTTGCATCTCGATATGGATATTGACTTAAGATTCTTTCGTTTTTATCACTAATGACTAATGTATTGGGTTGTAAAATTTTTACTTTTTTTCCAATTGGAGTAAATTTTTCATTTTCTCTTGTTAATCGAATTATAATTGGATAATTAAAAGTTTCTTTATCATAAGCTCCCATAGGTATTAAAGAAGAGGCGCTTGCCCAATTATATGCATCAACAAAGGGGGATATTTTTGGAATTCTTTGATTTTTTAATATACGCCTGATCAAAGCTTCACTTGATGGTCTTATTTTAGTAGGATCAATTTTAAGCTGATTCCAATAAAATTTTCGATATTTGGCAATTATTGGGTCTTCTTTAACATTATCAATTGTATATTTAGATTTTAAATCTGACTTTACATCCGATATTATTGGTTCTAAATCATAATTATCATAGATTACAGTGAAATCGGTTATTTCCATAGCTGCAATAGAAATTTGAATATTATTTTGGAGTAAATTGCTTGAAAAGGAGATTGGAATCATTTTTATCAATAACTAAATTTTCAAATTTTTCTTTGATCAACCTAAATCTATATTACTGTTTTTTTCTCAATTTTTCTCTGAAATCATTCTCAAGTTCTTCAATTGGTGTCTTGTCGAAAACTATTTCATCAAAAATTTGTTGAAAATTCCTTATTATTTCACGAGGATTCCCTAAAGTATATTCATAAACTAGAAGAATTAGTTTTTTCGTTAAGGGAAAAAAGGGATCATTTAAAATTGGTGACAAATTATGATTTTTTCTATAAAATTGAAGTGATTCCTTATAATAATCTTTAGTGTCTTGCGTGGAGAAGTTAAAAATTTCAATCGGTTCATTTATCAAATATTTAGAATCTTCTGAGAATTTCGACAAAATTTCGTCTTTATTTTCAGTTTGCATCGAGATTATTATTTTTATTTTTTTATTTTTTTCTAAGAGTTTTATTAACTGTTCAAAGAAATCGGGAACAAATTCTTCATCCTCGACAACTGTTAGCGTTTGATAGCTATCTTCAAATTCGTCATAAAAATCATCATTTGAGTGATCAAATTTACTATATCTCTCCCAATTTATATCAATATCGTCAAACATGATATTAATTCCGTCTTCTATTTCATCTGAAAGTAAATGAAGAAGTTCTTCAGCCATATATTTTGCAGATAAATTATTTTCAACACCCAAAAAAAATAATTCATCGAAATCCATAATATCTCCGAGTAGCCACCGTTCGGCTAACGAAGATCTTTCAGGGTCGATCGCATGTGTAATAATCACGATCATAACTTCTTCTAATTGCGGTTGATGTTTACTATTTTTATAAGAAGATGTTTTCTTGGCTTGATCTAAAACTTTTAAAACATTTCCCGTTCGAAATAACCCAAATTTTTTTTCGGTAACGCCCCACAAATCTGCTAATCTTCTTGTTATTCTCTGTAATTCTGAAGATTCTACAACTTCTATTATTTTTGTATAAATATCATAGAAAAATATATCAGAATTAGGCGGAACATCGATAAAAACTGATGGTGCATTGAATTCTAAAGATTGTTTTATTTGGTGAAGCAAAAAAGTTTTCCCGATTCCAGTTTTTGCTAATAGCGGAATAATCCTTTTAGTTTTATCTTCATTCAAGATTTTAATAATAACGTCAAATATATACCTTCGATTGTTAACTAAAGACAAATTCTCATCAATATCTGGTTTTGCAACAAATTTTTCAAAGGGACTTAATGAATTTTCCAAATGTTTTAAGAATTTTTGACCTTCTTCCATTACAATTTACAAAGAAATACATTGTTAAAAATATTAAGGAATATTTCTTCTAATATAGTAGAACTAAATGAATGAATTAAAAATTGAACAATCTCCCTATGTAATTATTGATAAAATTCAAAAATTGAAAAGATTTGGAGAGTATTCTGGTGGAATATTAACAAAATTAATAGGATCTACAAAATCGTTAATATTTTCAGAGAAATTAATACTATCAGAAGATCCACCTAATTTATTTGTAAAGGGATTACATGTATGGTTTAAAAATGGGGAGATTCAATCAAAAGAATCTGAATCTATAATTACTGATTTTGATGAGATTGATTACATTATTCAATTAAAACCAGAATTGATTAAAGAGTTCGATTCGGCGAGATTTTCAGCTCATTATCCTCATATAGTAAGATTCTTACACACAGCATGCTTGTATCTTGATGCAGATTCGTTCAAAATTGATCATTTAGAATTTGTTACAGGTGAAATTCTCAACAGACCAGTAGGAATAACTCATGATAACGGAATAATTTTAGGTGACCGTTTAGTTATAGATGATAAGCGCTTAATTTTCTATGATTGTATACTAATTGGGAGAGAGGAGAGAGGAAAACTTAATCAATCGTATGAACACTTCTTAACCATCCCTTTAAAATTCCTCTCGAGTCTAATACTTCTGGGTAATGAAAATTTTTAGTAATAAATAAATAAAAAAGAAAAATACTTGGATATTAAATCAACATTAATTCAATTAATTTGTTAAAAATCTTCCTCTAATAAAAAAATTCTATCTTGGCCATTAAGGATATTCCATTCTTTTTACGCATTTACCATTTTCAATTGTAAAATCTTTGCATTTTGAACAAAATCCTTCATTAGTTTTCTCT
>JAUWOE010000154.1 GCA_030612265.1 Promethearchaeum sp. | reverse complement strand
GATACTACAATCGGTTTTTTAATCTTACATAATAAAAACCTAACGATGCAAAATTTAATAGCTCAAAACTGTCTACTCGGAATGTATTTAATGGATATGGGCCCAATGCCAGATCCACCCGGTCGTCTCGAATTCATTCACACACAAGATTTAGCTTTTCGTGATTGTGGATGCGGATTTCAAATGGAAATCAGAGGTTTTTTTGAAGAAGTTACATATGATGTAAACGTTACAATTCGAGAGTTTACTGGAAATATATATGATGTCTTTTTAGGCCCCAAAAGTTTTTCAGGCATGACTCTCACGGTTCCCTTAAATACAAAATTCTTTATCGATTCATATAATCCATTTCAATTATCGGTATTATATGAGGGCAATCCCTACTCTAATGTGGAAAATGTCACCTCGCATTATATCCCTTATTATGCCCCATTTCCATATAGTGCAGTTGAGGTTTCTGTGGCAGATTTAGGAGCATACAAGGTGACAATCAGAGAAGTTTATGTGAACACAGATCCAGAGAATAATACTATTATTCAATATCAGCCATATTACAACATTACGATAGAAGTTCAAGATCTTAAACCAATGGATAATAAGTTTCGAATTCCTGGTTATACTGGGGGAATTATTGGATTGTGGTGTTCATTAAGCGTTGTAATGATAGTCTTATCCTTACGCAAAAAATGGAAATTTTCCAACAATCCAAATCCATCATAAAAGTAGCATTACACACTTGCTTCAATTTTTTTTTTCATTTAAACATGAACTAGATGATTTAGAAGAATATATAGAAAAACATCAGAACTAATCTTTCTATTTTCAAGAATTAATTCATATCTTTTACACACTAAATTTTCTTCAAAATGAGTTATTTTATGTTATATTCGACTTATCAAAAAAATAATTTTCTTACACACTAATTTTACATAATATTTATATACTAGAGATTCCTTAATATAATTAGAACTTAGAAATTAAGTCGGTGGAAAAGAATGAAAAAAAACCTAAAACTCTACATACAGAAAAACGCCTATGATATGATCGCACAGAATTCCGGATTAATATGCTCAATCCGTGTTTAAATCAATAAAAAATTTTTTTGAATAAAAAAACTAACTGGGGAAATGAAAAAATGAAAAAAAATCAAAAACTCTACATAAAAAAGAACGCCTACGATATGATCACACAGAATTCCGGATTCATCTGCTCAATCCGTGTATAAAATCAATAAAATTTTTTTTTAAAATCAAAAAAAATAAACAGGGGAAAAAAAAATGAAAAAAAATGAAAAAAATAAAATAAAATTATACATAAAAAATCAAACTTATGATTCTGGATTATTATATCCGTTCCGCGCTTGAATCAATAGAATTTTTTTTCACTTATACCTGTTGTAAATCGAAAAAGTGAACATAATGGCATTTAATAATGCACAAATAAAATAATAATAATAATAATAATAATAACAATAATAAAAATGACAATTAGAATAATAATAATAATAAAAATAAAAATAATAAAATTATAAAATTTCAAACAAAAATATGGTGGATGATAATTATGACTGAAAAAAATGATGATTATGACCTTTATGATGAATTAGACGAGGAAGAAAACGAGGAAGAAATGGAAGAAGACGAAGAAGACGATAATGATGAAGATTATATGGATGACGAAGATGATGAAATTTCGGCCAGCCCAATGAAAATTTCTGGATCCATGAGACTTCCTGGTGGTAAAATAAATCGTGATTTAAGAGTATCTGGTTCCGTTTTAATAGAAAGTGATTTTGAATGCGAACATCTGCGAGCTTCCGGATCTGTTAATGCCTTAGGAAACATAACCGCTCATAATGGGGTGAAATCAAGCGGGTCATTTAATTGCAAAGGCAGTCTGTTTTCTGATGATGGCATTGTAAAATTAACTTCTTCTTCGAATATTGAAGGTGATGTTATACTTGAATGTATGATTAGAGCTTCAGGATCATTACATATTGGAGGGAGTTTACATGCTGAAGATCTAGCAAAGTTTAGTTCTAGTGTAGAAATCGGTTCAGATGCAGTGATTGATGGAGATATTAAAGTATCCGGTAGATTTTCCTGTGGTGGATTATTAAATTCTGAGAGAGACGCGCATTTTAGTGGAAGTGCAGATATTGAAAAGGATTGCGTAATTAATGGAGGTCTACATTCATCAGGATCATTTAAATGTAATGGAATGGTTCAAGTTGAGGAAAACGCACATTTTAGTAGTTCTGCAGATGTTAAGAATGATGTTTTAATTAGTGGATTTTTGCACAGTTCGGGTTCATTTACTTGTGGTAGCAGTTGTGAAGCAGAAGCTGGTGTTAAATTTTCAGGATCAAGTAGGATAAAAGAAAATTTGAGTTCTGATATGACAATTGATATAATGGGTAGAGCAAAAATCGGTAAAAACGTAACTGCATCCGATCTGTATATGGGGGTCCATTCCAAGGGAATAAAAATCCATTTGGAAAGTAGGGCATCGCAAATTGGAGGTAGTGTCTCTGTAAAAAACCAAGTTCAACTGGAAGATGCCTATGTTAAAGGCGATCTTCGTGCAAGAACAGTGGAATTATTTAAAAATTCGGGTGTTACAGGAACGATTTATTATGTTGATGAATTTGAAGCACATAAGGATGCAAAATATGGAGATGTCGTTAGAGTTGATCTGGAGGATCTATAGAAAAAAAATTTGGAGAAAAATTAAATAAAAAAAAAAAGGTGAACAAAAAATGGCTCATTACGAGGAAGAAGAAGAAATTAAAAGGCTCGGCGAAACTATTGAAAAGATCAATGAATTAAACGATAGAACATTAGAACTATTAGAAGATGCCAAATCATACGCTCCTGATGCTGCTGATGCCGCAGAAGATAAGTTGGAAACGGCCCAAGAAAAATTGGATACTGCGAAAGAAAAACTGGGCAATACCTGGGAAATTTTGCACGATTTTAAAGAGAAAGTGAGATTGGCTGCAGAAATCTACGATCGAGCTCAATCAAGTGGAAATCCACAAATGGGTGCTGATGTTGAACAAGCAAGGTACAAAGCTGAAACAACAAAAGCCAAACTAGAAGCATCAATTATGAAGACGTTAAGTAGCTTGGATAAAGCAAAAAATGCAGCAGAAAAAGCCAATTCTAGGGCTAATATCGCAGCAATTAAAGCAAATGCGGCCGAATCCAAAGAGAGAGGTAAGAAAGTTCGAATAAACTTTACCTTACCAGAGGATATGAAGCAATCTTGGAAAGGATTAGCAGATGATCTTAATATCTCGATTTCCCAAATGATAAGAACCGCAATGGATACATTTGAGAAAAATATTGATAATATAGGTGAATTGGGCGATCTTGGGAACATTCATATTGAAAAAAGGAAGAAAAAGAAGGGAAATTTTTCTGATCTCGAATCAAGAATCGAGCGATGGGGCGATAAACTTGAAAAGAAATTTGAACAGAAATTTGAAAAATCTGGACAAGCAGGTATTCAATATAATGAAAAAGACCGAGAAAAATTGAAAAAGAGAATAAAAGGTTTCATTAAAATCAATCAAAGTATTCCTATCGATAAATTTGCTCAAATATTAAATTGTTCAATTGCTGAAGCAGAAAACTTGATTTATGAATTAGCTGCTGAAGATATCGATGGTTTTATGGAAAAAGGTGTGTTCCGATACGAAAGCTCGACCGAAGATGTAATTTCAACAATATTTAAAATTTTAGAAAGAGAAGAATGATACTATTTATTATCCTTTGAATTTTTTTTAATTTTTTTTTTTATTCGATTATTTTCTTAAATTTAACCTTAAAATATCTTTAACTTCTCCTATTTGATTAGACGTCTATGAAAGTAATCTTAATTTGAATCTCAATCAATTTGGTTAAGATTAATTTTTTTCGTTTTTTTGTATACCATCAAATCTTAGAACTCAACATCGATTTCTTGTTGTCTTTCATTTTCCATTCTTTAATGTTTTTTCAATTCTGAAAAAAGGAAAATAAAAATTGCTAAAATACTAAAATATTTTAGAGCGAGTAATTATATTTAATGTAGAATGGAATATTCGAGAGTGTTTCGAGAAGTAATGACTGAGCGCACAATAAATGATCTCACTTTAAAAATGCAAGCTATAAAAAAAAAACCTAAAGATGAGTTACTTAGACAATTTTTTGAAATGTGTGATTTCGGGATTAAATTATATATTGAGACTGAGCGAAAGCGATTTCCATGGAAGACCGATTTTGAGATAATGAAACATTATTTTTTAACGAAACAAAAAAGGTAAAGGGCAAAAAAAAGAGGGATTTAATGGAATCACAATTTTTTAAAACTTTTCAGCAGATAGTTGAATTCTTTGAAACGTTTGAGCTGGAAACCAAATCTCAATATATGCTTGTTGGGGGAGTACTCACACCTATTTATGCTGAATCTAGGCAAACTCAAGATATAGATCTTTTAATTAAAATCGAAGATTCTTTAAAATTGCGATCAGCATTAGAACAAAAACTCAAAGAAAAAAAATTTCAACCATTTACTACTTGGGAAGATGTTTTTTATGATTGGAAAATTACTCATTTTATACAATTTTTAAGTCCCAATGGAGATCTTAAAATAGATTTGAACATAGTGAAAAAATACGATAGAATAACAAATAACTACGATAAAATAAGACAAATGGCTTTTTCTCATCGTCAAAGAGAGAACATCTTCAATATAGAATGTTGGGTACAAAGCAAGGAGGATTTTATTCTCTCAAAATTAGTCTATGGAGGGTATCAAGATTACAAAGATGCACTTGCATGTTGGATAAGATTTGAAACCGATATTGATGTAAACTATATCACCGAACAGGCGAAAAATTTAGATATTCATAGATTTTGGCAAGCAATTAAGGGAAGATTACCTGTAGATAAAGTTTTTACCGATTAAGCCTTTAATTTTTATTTAAATTTACCTTTAATTCAAAAATTTTCATTTGACGTTAATGATTTCAACAGAAAAATTCAATTAAAGATAGAGTATAAATAATTTATCAAGACACTATTAAGAGACTTGGATTGGAAAAAAAATAATTATCAACAAGCAAACAAATGGATCCTCACCTCAAAACATAGGGTTGTTTTCACGGGGGCGGGTTTCTTTATATTTTTTCAATCTGTAAACCCTAGATATCCTAAAATTTGACTTAATTTTTCTTTATTTTCTGGATCTTCAGGATTAGATTTTAATTTCTTTTTCAGAAATACAATTTCGCATGCTTTTTGCTCTATAGCTAAGATTAATGTTTTCCAATTGTTAAAATCATTCATCATTGTTGCAATGAATTCATCATCAGCGAAATTTTTAAATGATTTTTCATCTTTTTCTGATTTTCTACCTTTTTTGGCTTTTTTCTTACCTGTTTTTTGAGTAGATTTGTTTATCCGGTTATTCATATTATTGATAATTCTCTTTAAAACCGTTTGATCTTGTAGAATTTTTCGGATTGTTTCTTCAAGAATTTCTTCATAAGAATCAATATCATTTGGCAATAAATCACTTTGCATCAAAATATCTCGCAAAATATTATAAGTTCTTTCAAGGTCTTCCAAAAATGGCGATATTTCTGATTTAAAATGATTTCGTTCACTTTCAAGATCTGCATCACCTAAAATTGAATCTGATTGAAAAATGCGGTTTTCTTGATCATATATTCCTGATAATCTCTTCTGTTCCATTAATGTAAACAAAATTTTTTCTATAATCATAAGATCTTGTTCATTTAATGAAATTTCTTCTATAATTGAATTGAGATCAAGATATCCTTTGGCTTTTAGCATTCTTTCTTGAATTCCTCTTTCAGTTAGGAAGTTTTTATTTTCCTTAATCCAAAATCCGCTAATTTCGTTAATTTTACGTAGATCATTAATTATATTTATCAGGATTTGAGGAGCGCATTTATATTTTAAAACTAAACTAGCAATCTTAATTTCATCATAATTAAGCACGTTTTCTTTTATTGATTTAGATAATTTATCTTGCTCCTCGTCAATTTTTTTCTTTGAAAAAATAATTTTATTATTGATAATTAAATAACCATCAGGTTTCTCTAGAGAATCGATGAATTTCAAAAATTCTTTATAATCCATTTGTAAATCTCGCAGAAGAGGATTAATTAAAAATTCATCTTTCTCAGAAAGCATTTTTCCAATATTATTTAGTTTTTCATCGACTTTTTGGGAAATTTCATCCTTTTCAATTTGGAGTTCGTCGGCTAAGGAATCAATTAATTTTTCTCTTTTATCAGTATCTAATTCTTGTTGAATTGAAGAAATCCGCTTTTTAACATATTTTGAGAAATAAAAATTCTTTTCTACTTTATTCCAGAATCCATTTTTATGTTCAAACATTTTTTTTGTTATGGTTAGTAAAATCGATGAATGAATTCCTAATTTTTCTGCTCTCATTTCAACATTACATTCACCAATTTGCTCACAAATTCTTAATTCTTGCTGGATATTAGTAATTCCTAAATGAGTTAACCATGAATGCTTATAGTGATATTTTGTAAATATTTTTGTTCGACAATATTCTTCCAATTTATAGAAGTTTTCTTGAGTAAATTGTGTTTTATACGAATTTAGGTCGATTAAATTTGATTGATAACTTTCTTTTTCAATTTGTTTAGTGATTGCTGAGAACGTCATATATTTTGATTTTTCTAGATTATATAACCCTGGAATTCCTTGTTTTTCAATTTCATCTATTAATTTATGGATTGTGTCCTTATCTATTGATTTTGAATAATTTAAAATATCGATAGAGCCAATCTGTTGTAAATGCTGAAGAAATTCCTTTTTGAGGTAAGTCCAATCATAATAAAAATTTTTAGTTAAATACCCTTTGATAATGTGGTTATTTAATAATCTTTTTATTAATATCATTACTACAGCATTGTTTTTTATACCTAAGTCGTTAAATATTTCCACAATCTCATCCAATTTTATCTTGCGCTGTGAAAGATATGTAATTATTTTATCTTTTTCCAGCTCAAGCAATTTTTTATGATTTTTATCAATATATGTGAGGGTATAGATGGTATTCTCATCGATTTGGCTTAAAAGATAGTTTTCAACTTCTTCTAAGGTTAAATTTTCTTGTTTAGATATTAAATTTATATCTGTGAATCGAATCAAAGTTGGACGATTATCAATTTCTCTTAATATTTGATTTTTGGACCAATTGGATTTAACACGTTTTTTAAGTGATGGAATCTCTTTTTCTATTAAATTCAATAGAATACCACTTATTTCAGCAGATTTACTGTTTTCATAAATGGCCCTCAATTGCTGGATATATTTTATAAGAATACTAAGGGAAATTTTTGGTTGTAATCTTGAAAGTATTTTTTTAATAGTATTTAGAACTTCAGAATTTGATTCATCTTCTAAGATTTTAACAAATGTATTCAATTTCAATAATAGTTGAGTATCAAATGAATCGGGAAATTGTTCTAAAAAGAAACAAATATTTTGACGAGTTTCAGATTTCGAATTATATAACAAATCAATAAAATCATCTAAAATTGTCATATCTGAAAAATCATCTTGCGATAAATAATTCAGGAGACATGAGCCATAAGTAATAACAGCGTTGATCTTTTCTTTTGATTTATCACCCTTTAAAAAAGGGCTTATAACTGAAAATATTGAATGTGAAAAAGATTCTGGCATTTCCTCCGCAATTAAAGAAAGAATATATAAGGCAATATTTGGTTCTTTCTTCAACCATTTAATAACAGCATTAATATGTGTGTCAAATTTATCCCATTTCTCTTTTTCATAATCTTCATTAATGTTTTTTATTAATTTAATTAATTTTTTATCCGTTAATTTTGAATGTGGTATTTCAATAAACATGAGTTAGAATCAACTTTTCGCAATCTTTTATTAATATATATTGGATGTGCTCAAAATTTTATTGGTGCATTAAATGATAAAAATTTAATCATAGAAGATTTGAAAATAAGAGATCGTTTTTTATTCAAAACCCGAAAGAAAACAACGTCGGAGTTCCTAAGTCCGACAGGATAGGGAATAGAATGTGTTTGAAACACCTGGTAGTGTTAAATGTTAATAATTAACCTACGAATCCACTGCATTTAGACTGTGGTAATTCAATCAAATTTATCATCTGGAAAAAGCTTGGGTAATATCTTGGGAAGATGAGTTATATCTGGAATAATAAAATCAGGATTGTAAAATTCTAATTCTTCTCGTATACTATGTCCACTTAAAACTGCAATAGATTTAACTCTAGCGCGTTGTGCTGCTTGTACATCTGTGATAAGGTCACCAATAAAAGCCACCCTGCTTCTATCAATTTTTGGAAAATTATAATATTTTTTTATTTTAACTAATAATGCTAATAAAGGTCCAGGACTTGGTTTTACACCAAAGGTTTTACGTTCATCCCTAGAAACATATAACGGAAATATATCATCTACACTTTTTAATTTAAACCATTTTGAAATTCGTTCGCCATGTGAATTTGATGCTGCTCCCATTATTATTCCTTTTGATTGTAAATTTCGGAGAGTTTTCTCTGTTCCTGGAAAGAAATCACTAAATTTCCAATCATATTTCGAAATTTTTTTACCCATTCTTGCAATATAAACCAATCTCCTAAATCTATTCGGAATTAAATCCTTAAAATTTTTTAACATAGCATTTAATGATGGAATCGATCTCTTTTTAGCGCTTGATTCAAACATGCGGATGATATCGACTGAAGTAGTTCGGGCGAGAATTTCATAGTTCCAATTTGTATAGCGATCATGCATTGAATCGAGTGCTGCCAGAAAGTGACCTCGAGAATC
>JAUWOE010000122.1 GCA_030612265.1 Promethearchaeum sp. | reverse complement strand
GGTGATATTCATTTTGAAACATTATGTACGGGAATTCATGCAATTGCGATTTTTGTTGGAGTTATTCTTTGTATTCCACACTCGAAAGATGAAGAAACAAGCAAAGATATATGGAAAAGGAAGATTATAGCAATTTTAGTCACTTCTTTTGTATTTTATGTTGTCAATATTTTTAGAATGGTTTTACAATTATATCTGTACCAGCGCGGTGCTGAGTGGGATGCAATTCATTATCCAATTTCAGCAGCCAGTTCATTTATTGCTGTTGCGTGTGTTTTACTCATGCATAAATTTGTTCCTGAATTTATAATGAGTCTAATTTGGATTGGTGATGAATTAAAAGCAATGATCAAAGGAAAAACTGATCCTGAAATAGCGTTAGATGAAATACCATCTGAAGTTTCTCAAGAAGAAAAAGAAGAACAAGGAAAGGAAAAAAAGCAAGAAGAATTTTCTCCTAAAGCGGAAAATGATTAATTTTTCTTTTTATTTCTATCTAATATACAAGAGCAGAAGATTTCTTATCCTATCGAGAAATTCTGGGAAGTTTTTTTCTAAATTTTTGATTGAATCGGGGTTTTTTGTGTAGAATATATAGAAAAATGTGAAATCCTCAACCGTAAATCTTTTCAAAATTATAACATCCTTCTCAGAAAATTGATATCTTGTTGTATCACTAGTTTTTTCATCATAATCTTTAAATTGCTTTGCAAGAATCGCGAATTGTGGTGCTGCTATTTCAAAAATTTGTCTGGTGTTCAATATTTGATCAGGGGATTTCACGTTAACTTGCTGTGCTGCAAGTACTAAGCCATTTTCGTTTGCTAATAACCCAGTGATAAATTCGTTCTTAGCTAGAAAACCCCAAAGTAGATGTTCTATCATTTCTCTATTTGGCGATAAATTTCGTAAACCATACGAAAAAGCATTCAAAATCGAGTATATTGAGAATATAGAAGTTGAAAAGAATTTATAAGGATGGTCTCCTATGATTTTTAGATGTGTTTTTTTTATTTCAGCAATAGCATCTTTAACTTCAGCTGTGTTAGCGACATCTTCATCAACTTTAGTAATTATAAAGATAATAGGAATTTTACTCTCATACTCATGAATTTTTTCCATAACTTTGGTTAAAAATTCAATAGACTCCTCGATTCTAGGATCCATTACATCAATAAAATAGTAGATTACATCAGATTCAAATAAATACAATTCAGAATTTTCTAATATGGTTTCCCGTAGATCTTTTTGACCAGGAATATCCCATTTCATAATTGTTGTCCCTAGGAAATTCAATGGTTCATTAATGGGTTCAGTACTCGGTAAAATCGTAGGCAATCCACTAAATTTTCTTTTGATAGTTAAAATAAAGCTGGTTTTTCCTGTGCTCTCCAAACCTGTGAATAATATCTTAATTCTTCTCTTTTTAGTAATTGGGCTGATAGGTTGACTCTGAATTTTTTGAATTTCTCGAAAAAAATCAATGAACTTCGTTAAAACTCTCTCCCAATAATCCTGTCCTTCAAGTTCTGAATATATGTTATTGGCTTTACATAATTCGATTAAATACTTTGTAAAATCTTTTGTTGGTTTTTTCAAACGATTGATCGAATCATAAATAAAAGTACGTTTATTTTCATGGACAAGTAATGAAAGTGAAACCGGAATGAACCTTTTTCTTACTTCAGAAAAGAAATAAGTGAAATATGTTAGAGCTATGCAACTAATATCGGGATATGGAAGTACTCCAAAAATGTGTACATCTTCTAAATTAAGGTTTTTTTCATATTCAAATGAATAATCAGTGAGCAACAACGATATGCTTTTTACTGCAATTTGCATAAAATTTCTTTGTTCAAAAGAATTTGACGAGTGATTTTCCATTTCTAAAAAAGAAAACGTGGAATCATTAGGAAATGGATAAAAGAAAACAGCCTCTGGCCCCATATCCCCATAAATTGAGAAAATAACCCCTTTTACTAACAAATCATGAAAGGGAAATATTAAATTTTTTTTCATTAATTGAAATATCTGGCTTAATCATACATAAATTTTAGGGAAAACTAATTACTTTAGAGATGAACTTACAATTAATTTTGAAAAAATTCGAAAATTCAAGAAATATCCAAGAAAAAAGAAAATTAAAACCGATTTTAGAAAATATTAACTCTAACGGATATAAATCATCGCAAATTTATGCCAGCTATGGAGAAGATTCAGCAGCAATTCAATTAGAACCCACATCTAAGGATTTAATTCTATTAACAACAGATGCAATTCTTCCCGTCTTTATTGAAAAATCTCCATATGGTGCTGGATTTTCAGCGATTTATGTAGGAATTGACGATATTCTTGCTTGTGGTGGAACTCCTTTAGCTAGTAGCATAACAATCGCATATAAAGATGAACAAGTTGGTAAAGAAATCCTTTCTGGGGTATTAGACGCAACAAATGTTTTTAAAACTCCTCTAATCCGCGGCCATACCACGACAGATTCTCCAACTTTAGCAATCTCCTCAACAATCATTGGAACAACTAAAGTGGATCATTTCTTATCTGCAGGTGGATCAAATTCTGGAGATTTTTTGGCGGTTGTATGGGATCCTGAAGGAAAAATCTCCCCCGTAAATAAGAATTATTGGAATACAATAACAATGAAAACCAGCGAAGAATTTTTCCATAAACGATCTTTTTTATCCCCAGCGATTGAGAATAAATATATCACAGCATGTAAGGATATTTCCAATGGCGGAATTCTGGGAACATTGTTCCAAATGATGCAATTTGCAAAACTAGGAGCAGAAATTGATTTAGAAATATTAGAATCATATATAATTGCAGATAATTTACCATTTTCTACTGAAGAATTCATTTTTATGTTTCTGACATCAGGATTTTTGATATCCGGTAAAAATGAAACGAAAAATGAATTTATAGGATTAGTGCATAAAGCCAATATGAACTTTTATGAAATCGGAAAAGTCCATGGAAATAATGAAATTCGGTTAAAATATGGAAAAAATGAAAAAATTCTTTTGGAGGACTATATATGAATCACAGCTTTAAATTTTCTGAATATAAGGGAATAATTGGGGTTGTGGGTTCAGGTTCTGGACAAATAGATGAAAAAATCTGTGAAATTGCGGAAAAATTAGGAAAATTAATTGCCCGAGAAAATTTTGTTTTAGTTTGTGGGGGTTTATATGGAATAATGGAAGCGGTCTGTAAAGGGGCAAAATCTGAAAATGGTTTCACGATTGGGGTGATCCCTAGTTTAGATAAAAAAACAGCTAATCGCTATGTTGATTTAATTATTCCAACTGGGATAGGTGAAGCACGAAACCTAATCTTAGTATCAACTGCTGATGCAATTATTTCAATCGCTGGAGAAAGCGGAACTTTAAGTGAGATTGCGTTTGCTTGGAAAATGTCCAAACCGATTATTTCATTACGCACTACTGGTGGATGGTCGACCAGATTAGCTAATAAGAAAATAGATAATAAAAGAAAAGATAAGATTTACAGCGCCCAAACACCCGAAGATGCTATTGATATTGTAAAAAATCTCTTAAAACCTTATTAAAATTTTTTATCGCGCGAGAAAATTCCATTATTAATAATAATCGAAAAAAAACGATCCCATTATTTTATATATCCGTTTTTTTTTTCCTTTTATATAATAAAAATTACCCAAAGATTACCTTTGATAATGAAATCTTGTTAAAATAAACTAATATTTAAAATCATAGATTTGTTAAAAATATTCTAAGAAATTTATCAATTGGTAAAAAAGTAATTACGAATACTTTTTAGGTGTATATTACTACTATTTTATTGTTGGGGGAAAATACATAATATGCTTGAACAAAAAATCCAATCTGAGCAAGAAATTCTCGTGAAAAAAAAGAAATTCAAACTACAACCTAGAAAATACGATCTTGAAAAAACTTTAATAATTAAAAAGGATAGAACTCGGGAAATTTCAGAGAAGATATTATTCACAGGGCTCGATAACTCGGGAAAAACAAGCATTATTAAAGTCCTTCAGAAAGAAATTTCTCAAATTGCAATGCTGAAACCGACTAGACAAGCGCAACGCAAAATTTTCGAATATCTTGGAAGAGATATTTCCGAATGGGATCTTGGTGGACAATTGAAATATCGGATCGCTTACTTGAAGGAACCTACCAAGTATTTCGATAGATCCAACGTTTGTATATATGTTATCGATATTCAAGACAGAGAACGGATGGAAGAATCGATTTCTTATTTTTCGGATGTAATTAAAGAATTCAGAAAATTAGAAATTTCACCGTTAATATACATTTTCTTCCATAAATACGACCCGACATATGCGAAAAACGAGGGAATTCATTTAGAAGGGCTAATTTCACAATTGAAAGATGAAATTCGGAACATTGTGGAGGAAGAGTTCAATGTGTCCTATTCGAATACAACAATTTACGATTTATGGTCTATCATATCATCATTTTCTGATCTATTACTTAAGATTTTTCCGCAATCCGAGCTATTAGATAAGACAATTCAAGAATTTGCAAAATCTTTGGAAACTGAAAATGCGTGCAACGCAATTTTAGTTCTGGATTCAAATTCGTTGGTGATAGGGCAATATTTCGAGAATGAAGAATCAAAGCAGATATTGACTAAATCGACTCCGTACTTTCTGACTTTAAATGACTCACTTGAAGGCAACGACGTTCAAGGTGAGCAATCTATGGTAATTGAGCGCGGTAACAAGCGATTTTATACCGATCAATTTCGAATTAAGCGAGTAAACCAACCACTTTTTATAATTTTAATGACTCCAAAGAAAGGAGAACACCTTTTACGTGAGAAAATTGATTCATTTATTAACTTACTTCAAGGAATTATCTAAAGATATTTCATATATCAATCATATCAGCTTTTTTTGAAATACTACCTTAGACAACTTAACATATTTTAGATTGTTTTTTATTGATTGAAAATTATTGAGAAATTCATTAAAATGGGCAAAATCCAAGACAGCCACACCATCAGCAATGAGATTTTCCTTCATATTACTCGATACTAAAATAATTGAATAGATACGACAGCTCTTGAATTTCTTTTGGTTTATTGGAAAATGCAATTTTTGGAGTAACCTTCCAGCAATAGTTGGATTTAGAATAAGTCGCTTTGCTCTCTGAAATTGTTCTTGAGCAGCTTTGATTAGGGTTGATTCATTTGCAGTTTTTGAGTTCCATCTTTTGGCATCGATATATAGGATAACATTACGTTCGCGAGCAACTACATCAACTTCATGCCGTTTCTTGTTTATTGTGTACCTAAATGTTCTGAAAGCATGATACCCGTAATGATCCAGAGCAGATGCTATAAATTGTTCAAATTCTTGCCAGGTGAAAGCTGTAAGTAAGTCTTCAATTGAAAATCTTCTGGTTAGATCCCGGATACATTGGAAAATCGAGGGATATATCTTTTCAAGTGGAGTGTAAGTGTATGTGTTATCCTTATTTCTGATTATATTTTGGGGTTGAAACTTTTGGAAATTCTTATACTTCATATTATTTTGATTTTCAAATTCATAATCTGGGGGAGAAAAATCTTCTTTCTTATTTGATTTTTTCTCAATAAAGGACTTAGAAATATTATCATCTTGCAAAACTTCCAGACCTGAGTGATATTCTATAGGAAATCTCGAAGGTTTTTCGCTATATTCATATAAAAGTATTAATTCCTTAATTAACAACTCTAGAAGATTTTTTGTATTATCCAAAAGAATTCACGTAATTAAAATGAAGAAACGATTATAAACGATTATAAAAAATTATTAACTAATTAAATCATATTTAAAATTACCACTGTAAAATCAGTCTTTAATTTTTTGATGTAAATTATAATGAGGACCAAATTCCATGGTAGAAATGAAAGACATTTCCAACAAGAACGAAACTTCATCCACCATTGTATTATCAGTATTTGAAAAAGAAGGGCCAGTTCCAAAGATATGTGTTCCTGATTATATATCTGAAGACAATCAAATGATTATCGCTATGAAATCCATTAGTTTACTCATGGGAGATCAAATTTATCAAAATGGAGGGAAGTTTTTCGGAATTAAATATTTTGGAATTTTACCTTTTCCTGATTTGGAGCTCACCGGATTAACTTATTTCTTTCTAATCAAGGATGAAAATGCCAGAGGAAATGCAAAAGCTGCAACAATTTCCCTATTAGTTGAAAACAAACGTTCTTATTTCCTATATGAAAATACGAAACAATTATCGATAATGCTGGCCGAATCTGCCAATTTACTAGCTTATGAAGTCGTATCTCAAGAAAAAATTGATGAAATTATTAATTCTTTATCCCAAAAAGTGGAAAAATATATCTCAGAAGTTAATACCCCAGTTGAATTTACAAGAAAGATCAAAGTTTTATTTGTTGGTTTAGGTAATTCTGGGAAAACATCATACTTAAGAGCAATAAGTCAGAAATTTAGTGAGCTTACAGAAATTAGGCCAACCAAAGGAGTAGAAAGAACAGAAATTAGCCTTTTAGGCCATTTATTAAAAGAATGGGATCTTGGTGGACAAGAAAAATATCGCGCTTCTTACATTAAAAACGCAGATCTTTACCTTTATGATACGAATTTATTATTTTACTTCATCGATGTGAGAGACCATAAGAGTAAAGAATCATTGGAATATTTCGGTAAACTTGTGGAAATAATGAGAGCCTTTAATCAGTTTCCACCAATAATTATAAATTTCCATAAAATGGATCCTGATATCTCAGACTCTCCTGAATTGAAAGAAAAGATTGAAAAATTAAGTAAAAAATTCTCTGAATTATCTAAAGGATTTACAATTTATTTCTATAATACTTCAATTTTTGACCTTTATTCTTTGAATAAATCATTCTCCGAAGGAATTAGTTCATTAAGTCCAAATAGAGAAATTTTTGCGGCCCAATTGCAATGGTTTTCCTCAAAATTAAACGCGCAAGCCATGCTTTTATTAAATGAAAACTCATTAATTTTGAGTGATTATGCTACTAATAAAGAAATTGAAGTTGTTTCTGAGATTTCAGCTCCGCATTTTCAAAATCTATTTAGGACATTCACAGATTTTAAATTAATTACAAAAAATCAGGCGGTTTGGCAGATGGAGGATTCAATAATTCTATTTAATCATTTTAATATTGATGACAATTCTCTATATCTACTTACTTTATCAAGCCATGAGGAGAATATAGTAAAAAAATTTGAAAAAAACTTTCCAAAATTCAAAGAAAGAATAACCCCTTTAATCCAAACTTACCTATAGTAAATTTATATATAGTAAACTTATCTATAGTTATAGTATGCTTTTTTATTACTATTACTCTTCTTTATTACGGCAACCGCAATTAGAGCAAATATTAGGAAGGATCCACCACCGATAGCTAATAATAATATAGTTGCCCAATCAGGATTTTCTCTTGGTGCATCTTCTGATATATTTACTTCAATGATTTTAAAATCCAAAGAAAAATTAAATTCGTAATTTGTAGAGTTCCCAATTGGATAGAAAAATGGGAATTCGGGCATTCCTTCTTCATCAGAATCTAAAAGATCTAATGGTGGCTCAATTCCTGATCCATAATAATCCCCGATCGTTGTGATTAAATGGAGATAATCCATTTGGTTTAGATATTGCAAAACATCTAGTTGTCCGGTTTGATAAAGACTATTTCCCCATGTTGGATCAGCAGAAACCCATCCAATTTCCGGTATATAATATTGTACCCATGCATGACCAGGAATGTTGTCTTCGTCAGTTGAATAAGACCAAACATCCCCTACTTCTAAATCATATTTCGGTGTTTGAGAACTAGGATCTTCATCAACTAATGAAATACCTAACACTTTTCTAGCGGGAATACCAACCGTTCTTAATAAGGCGACCATTAGAGATGAAAATTCAGAACAATCTCCCGCTTTAGTAGAAAGAGATGCAGCTGCCCCAATAGAATCAGTCATTGCAACATATTGAAGATTTTCAACTACATATAAATAAATTGCTTCGATCATATCATTTAAGGAAGATAATCCATCTGTTAGAGATAAAGATGTATTGATAATGCCAGTATCATTTGTTTCACAATAAGGCTGATAAGAAGTATAATATTGGTATAGATTTGAGCTAATATCATAATTATCGAGAGTTAAATTATCGGGAATTTCATATTTAATTCCTGCAGAAGTTATTTCATATTGGTACTGCAAATTAAAGGACTGATCACCAGAAATTCCTTCCATTTCTTTGTAAAAATAATCGTAGGAATTATTATATATATCAAATTCATCAAGAGTATGATTAACTATATTATCGGGATTAATCTGAAAAATAATTTCACTAGATTGATCTGCAGACCAGTTTTCTATCCTTGCCACCCAAATTTTAAAAATTGTTGGATATCTATAATAGGATTGATAATCTATGGTATAATTAAGCTCATAAGTAATAGAACTATTAGGATTAAACAGAGTATCACTTTGGGTAGAAGAACCCCTTTGAAAAGTAATACTGAATAAAATTGGAGAAGATATGCCTAAAATAATAAATATTATAGCTTTAATTTTTTTAGATTGAAATTTGCTCATTCAAAAATGAGCAATTTTTTACTTTTGATATATTTTTTGATTCATTTTTAAAACTAATTCTAACGACCAAATATAAATAAGTTGGTTGGCAATAGCTTCATATTGTTTCATCTTAAAAATGAATTCAATCTTAAAAACGATATAAAGTTATTCAAATCGGAGTGAGTTATAAATCGCAATCCACGCAATTTACATAATCGATGGTGAAACGGGATTATCGATTATTGAATATCGGGACTATCCCAATTCAAAAGAATATAATGAATTTTTTCAAGTAATCAACGATATTATGGATGATATACGTTCAAATATTCAAGAAAATAGAAGTCTATCGAATTTCTCTCGAATTCTCATTGTAGACGAATTCAGTATAATTATACATTATTATCACCCAGCCAAGATCTTATTATGTTCATTATCCGATATTGATGATATTAAGGAGAAAATTCTATCGGTTTTGGATACTTTAGGCCGGAGATTTTGGCAAAAACACAGCACGGATATAGATAAATTCATACAAACAAATAAAAAAGAAATATTCAATTCGTTCATCATTGAAATTGAAATGCTTACACGTAATGGTAAAATAGCAGAAAATTTACCAAAATTGATAGTTAATGAGTCTACTCTAAATAGACTATGTAAGATGGAATTAATTTCCGAAGAAGAATTATCTATTGCAAAGATTTGCAGGGGTACTTCGTCACCTCTTCAAATTTCCGAGAAAACAAATATACCACATGAAAAAGTAACTAATATTCTAAAAAAACTAAAAAAAATAGATATTATAAAATCTCCACTGGTTGAAATAGCAAATTAAAATTAAGATTATTCTTCCCCGGTAATCTGAGCTCGCCAACTTTTAATTAATTTTTGAGTTGAACTAATTAGTTTAGCAAGTTCTTTAAAATCTTCATCTAAAAGTTTCAAAGGAGTGTCAATTCCCAGATCAGTTAATTTTTTCAAATATTTCGGTTCCATTCCTTCTAAATCTTCTAATTTAGTTATTTTTGATTCTTTTATTTCTGATTTGACTTCTTCTTTACTTACTGGCTTATCAACTGGTGTTTTTTCTGTTTCTTTTATTTCCTCTACTTCTTTTTCAATCTTAGCTGGTTTAGGTGATATAGCTTTCTTAGCCTTTTTTTGACCACCAATAGGTAAAGGAGCTAATTTCATTTTTTTAAGGAGTTCAATATTTGCTGGTTTTTCGCTTTTTCTTCTAACATCCACTTTGACATTATTGAATTTGAGAAATTTAATATCCAAACCTGATTTTTTGATTTCCTTTAAACTAAAGTGAATAACTTGGTTCATGTCATTTTGAAAACTCCATTTAAAAAAAAATTTTTCATTTCTTAATTTCAGTGTTTTACTTAAATTCAATAGAAAGGAATTTTATATAGGTAAGTCAAGAATAAAATAAAATATGCTCCAAAATAATTGGAAATATCTAAACATAGAAAACCAGATTGTAATAAATAAAATTTCAAATATCTATTCTAGTGATAAAAAATTTATTAAAAAAGAAGGTAATATTGATGAAGGGCGAGTTGTATTTAAATCAGTTCAAGTTTCTGATGAAGTATGGGGAGCAGATTCAGATATCACAATTGAATGGAAAAAATTAGAGGATCCCAGTCACTATCACTTAGGGAGAATTGTTAATGAGTCTATTCAAAATTATGCTTTGATTAATGTAGTAACCAATAAAAAAGATAGGCTTTGGCATTTATCTCATGAAATGATAATTTGGTACGGTAGTAAGCAACAGATGAGTAGACGGCGATATTTTGTATCAAAGGTTATTCATGCTACCTTCTTTTGTGAATTGACTCAAAGATTGTTTCATATCCATGCCAATTGTCTCGCTAATGCATATGATTATTATAAAGGAGCAATAATAGAATTCATAAATTCAATCCAGTGTCATGCGAATTAGAAAAAGTTACATAAATTTTATAATTTTTTCTATTTCATATGTTTAATTCACGATTTTTCCAATGAAAATAAAATTATTCTTATTTTTGCCTTTTCCCATTGTAGAATTATGTAATTTTTCAAATTTAGACATCAAGTGCTTGAATTCCACTACTCTAAATAGGTGATAGAAACGTTCAATTTTCTTTTCTATTCCTTTTTGCGACACTGTCCATGGAACAATAACATTACCAATCTCAGAATCCTTCTTTTCTTCAAAAGATCTGTTTAATTGTTCCGAAAACTGCTTTATAAATTTCTTTTGATAAAAACGCCAAACAGTTATAGACACAAGGGCATTTCTTCTCCCAATCCTATCTATCTCCATTATGGAATTATTACGTTCTTTTAAACTTTTTAGATGATGCAGTGAGGCCACTGAGAAAATTCCATCAAAAGAAGAGTCTCTAAAGGGGATGGAACACATATGTGCTTGAATTTTTAATGATTTAGATTGATTCTTTTTCAACATCTCCAGCGATTCATCTAAATCAATTAATCTGCAACAAAAATTCTGGAAAAATTCTGAATGTCTACCAGAACCGCATCCCAAATCAATAAAAATTAAAGGTAAATTTTTATCATGGGTATAATTTTGAAGCCATTTGTCCATCCAAGGTTCAATAATTTCTACGAAAGGTCTCCATTCTCTCGATCTTTTTTTCGCCCAGTCTGAAGCTATTTCATCAAACATTCTCAAATTAAATTATCATTTAAAACATTTAAAACATTTAAAACATT
>JAUWOE010000133.1 GCA_030612265.1 Promethearchaeum sp. | reverse complement strand
TCAGAAGAATATCACACAGATTTAGATTTTTCAGTATATAATCAGTTTTTTGAGATCCCTTTTGAAGATTATAAGAAATACTGGACAAAAAATTCATTTAAATCTAGGATTTTGCATTTTATTAAGAAATATTTCTTATTTCGATTAGCAATTTTTATGGGGAGTCAAAACCCTCCAAATTTTTCTACTTTCAATGTGCGTTATTATGGGCATAAGATATTTACTAAAACTCAGATTCAATTCATACTTTTAAGAGCGTTCTCAAAATCAAATAATAAAGAAAAGTCTCTATCCATAACAGCAATACCTGGAGAATTATTTGAAGAAATTGGAAAAAAAATCCTAAAAAACAGTCCTACAGGAGCCGAAAACTCATTTATATTTCAAAATTCGAATGATTGGGTAGGTTATTTATTTCCTCTGAAAGAATATGTGTTGGTTGGAGGGTATGAGCCTACTGTTAGTTTTTCTCCTTTAACAGGTGCTTATGTGCAAAATAATTTTATTAAACTAGTGAATAAAATTAAAACATCCAAACAATAATTCTTTCTTATGCAAAAAAACCGACCTTTTCCAGATGTAGTCACACTGTCTCAACAATTCGTTCGAATTGAAACGGAAAATGGACATGAAGATCGGATGGGTAATGTTATAGAAAATCTACTTAAACCCTTCGGTTTTCAATTTTTACGCTACGAACTAGCACCTGGAAGAACAAATCTATTTGCCCTTTGGGAACCTCACAATACAGCACAACTAATCCTCTTCTCTGGTCATATGGATACAGTACCCGGATATAAAGTTAACAAATCAGATCTTGCAGAATTAAAGGACAATAAGATTTTTGGGCGCGGTACTTGTGATATGAAGGGTGGTATTGCCGCATTTATCGTTGCATCTTTGCAATTTATAGAAAATTTCAAGAAATCAATGATGGAATTAAAAAAGGGGATTCTATTAGGATTCACAGTAGATGAAGAAGCAACGTGTAAAGGTGTTGATATTTTGCAAGATTCTTCCGAAATCATGGAATTATTCAAGAGAGTCTCTTTTTGTATACTTGCCGAACCAACCATGATGGGACTTTATATTGCTCATAAAGGGATCAACAGCTATAAAGTCATATTTCATGGAAAAGCAGTTCATTCGAGTGTTCCAGATCAAGGAAAGAACGCAATTTATTTTGCAGCAGATTATATTTCAAAAATAAGAGAATACTTCCAAGAACTTCAAGAAATTCAATCCCCTTTAGGTAAACCAAAATTATCTGTTGGTACCATCCAAGGAGGTACAGCCACAAATATCGTTCCTAACCAGTGTGAATTGACAATTGATAGAAGATACGTTCCAGGAGAAGACCCGAGAGTAGACGAAATTAGATTTAAAAAAATGGCAGAAGACATTGATCAGAGTGTCCAGTTTGAATCCTTAGGTGTGGGATGGCCGTATTATTTACCTGAGGGAGAGAAAAATCCTATTGTTCAGAAATTATCTTCTCTTTTGGATAATGTACCATGTAGCTATATGGCAGCATATACTGAGGCAGATATCTATTATCGCAAATATAAAATCCCAACGATAATTTTGGGGCCAGGTGGTAATCAAGCTCATAAAACACCAGAGTATGTTAGTATTGATCAACTTCATAAAGCAGTTGAATATTACAAGCGCATAATCAACGAATTCCTTTAAATTAAATGATGAACACTGATGAAACTTAAAGTATAATTCGGGCAAATATAGGTTGATAAAGTTTAATTTACAATATTAAAGAAACTGAAATTGGTGCATAAAATTAAAACTTCAAAATAATATTTCTTTCCTATGCAACAAAACCAATCAACCCAACCAAAAACAGCATTTGTATTTTCGGGGGGAGCAAGCCTTGGTGCACTTGAAGTAGGAATGCTAAAGGCTATTGTAGAAGAAGGATATAAAGCAGATATGGTTTTAGGGAGTAGCGTAGGGAGTCTAAACGGTGCAATCTATGCATATGATCCTACTATTGAAGGAGTAAAAATATTAGAACAAACATGGCGAAAAATAAAAACGTTTGATGTTTTTACACCTTCAGTTATAACCCCTATCAAAAATATTGCTACATTTGGTCAATATCTGATATCTCCAAAGAATTTGAGAAAGTTAATAATTGAAAACGTTAAATATTCGAAGATTGAAGAAACTAAAATCCCACTTTTTATAACTGCTACAGATATTAATACGGGAGATGAGGTAGTAATGAATAAGGGTTTATTAGTAGAAGCCTTATTAGCAAGCTCGGGAATACCGGGACTATTTCCTCCTCAAAGAATGGGAAAGCGATTGTTAGTAGATGGAGGATTAGTAAATAATTCTCCTATCTCATCCGCGGTTAAACTTGGAGCAGAAAAGGTAGTTGTATTTCCTATAGGATTTCCTTACACTCCAGACGAAGAACCTAAAAATTTAGCTGAAATAATCATTCGTACATTCATTTACCTTCTTAATCGCCAATTATCAGCTGATTATTACATTTATAAAAATAAAGTCCAGTTAATTATAGTGCCTCCTCCAGAAAATATTACCGTTGGTCCTCATGATTTCTCCAAATCAGATATATTAATTGATAGAGCTTACGAATGCACGAAAAATTGGCTAATGAAAGGAGGCTATCACGATTTATCGAGTAAATATAAGCATCCGGGAGATATTCATTCCGAAATATTGAACTTATCAGAGGCTGTAGAATCTCAACCAGAAAAACCTGCAAAAGAAAGGGTTAAAGAAAATGTCTCAATTATTGGTCATGCGCTTAAGGAAACCCTTTCTAAGGAGAAAAAAGAAATGAAACATAAATATCGGGCTTCAAAAGACAAACTAAAGGAGAATATTACTGATACAAAAGGTGAAATTGAAAAAAGTTTTACCGCAACCGCGAAAAGAATCAAAAATAAATATGATGACATAACCAAGAAGAAAGATAAAAAGAAATAAGAACAAATTAAATTTATAGTTTAGAGTTACATCCGATACAAAATTCACTATCGATATTATTAGAGGTCCCACAGTAAGAACAGATTATTTCACGGTTTGTTCTTTATAAAAATTTAAAAATCCAAACAGAGAATTTCAATAGTATTTATATTAAATTCAAAAATCGAGGAATTATAAATGAGAAACGCAGAAATGGATAAAGAATGTATTGAAAGAAACGATGAAATGCAAAAAGGTAAGAATAAAATGTTTGATTGGTTGGATCACTGGGCTAAAGTAAAACCAGATGATATTGCATTGATTGAATACAATACCGACCAAAAAATAACATGGAAAGATTTTGCAACGAAAACAAAGGCTTTTGCCGCTAAACTTCTTTCAATGGGGATTGAAAAAGGTGACATTGTTGCAACAACCCTGGTTCTGTTAAAAGAACCAAGATAAATAAGGATAATTTTTGCTATTCTAATTTATGAGAGAAATAATATAACATTTATTATGATTAATACACCATATAATAGATTTCGAGCTATTCTAATTTTGAGAAAAATTGTTAAAAAGAAATTTTTCTGACCTTCTCCATGATATGGCATAGAATAAACTCCAGAGAAGTCTCCTACTTTTATCTTATTCCAAATTCGTCCTGCTTCAAAGAACGTTTCTAACAGAAATAAAATAAACCCAGCTCTTATTTTTTGATTGTAGAGCCATCTTTTCCAAATTATGCAATAAAGAACTAAATAGAGTAAAAAGAGAGTACTCGAAACGATAAAAACAAAATAGGATTCATTGATGATATAAAATAATAAAGTAATTATTACATAGAATAATAAAAAGATCGGATTTTGAGTGAAAGTCCATATGCGCTTATTTGGATAAATTTGTTCGATAATTCCATCCGCATAACCCCATCGGAAAAGCCTCTTCAAAACTGAAACATTGCTATACGTTTTATGAAAAACTTTAAGATCTTTGAATAATAATATTTTTTCTCCTTTACATACTTTTAAACAAAAGTCTATATCTTCACCCCCACCACCTTTAGGGAAAACTTCACAGAATTGAAATCCATATAATTTTTCTCTCTTAAAAGAAATATTACTCGTTGGAGCCCAATCTGTTTCTTTTGAAAAATAAGGGCGTTTAAAAGGAATAGTAAAATATGAATTTTCGAATTCTTTGAAAAAAAAGTTTTTTTTTCCTTTAAATAGAGTTAAACCAGCAATTCCAATAGCATCTTTATGCTTAAGATGATGAACAACATGATTTTTCAAGAAATCATAATCAATAATAACATCCGAATCGAGAAATATCACAATTTTGCCTTTACTATATTCTAATCCTAAATTCCTTCCAAAAGAAGAGCCTCTATTTATATCTTGATTTAGTAGAGTAAAATTAAATAAAAAATCTTGATTTTCTAATTTCTGATAAGGATTTCCGCCATCTCTTATCAAATAAACATTTAATCTCCAATTAGAGAAATCTTTTATGAAATTTGAATAATCTTTATTAATTGAATCTAATAAGAGTAATAGTTCATTTTCTCTTTCTTTCGCGGTAATAATAATATCAAAGTAAAATATTTCATTTTTGTTCCCACTCATTTCATTATTCATATGTTTCAACCCGTCAAAATTGGATTGCTTAAAATTACTATCCATGTTGGAATTAAAGTAAAATATCAATAATATTACCGGTATTTTTAAAAAAACCTTCAATAGATACATTTACCATAGTTCATGAATATTATTTATTCTTGCTTTAATCTTTCCAATTAACTTTAATAATTAATGATAAAGTTTCAAATTGATTTTCTTTTACCTATTTTTATGGTTATTTTTTATCTTATACCCTTATATATTCAACATTATTGAATATTTTCCTTATAATTAAATAGTTTTCTTTTTATAATTTTTATCCTCTCTTCAGATGAGAATGTTGAAAGTTTTTACTTGGGACTAAAAGATTTAAAAGAAATTTATAAATTATTGTTATATATTAAGATAAGAAACAAGCCAGATAGTAATATGAAAAAAAAAGATATAGAAATTGTTGCTCCTTATAATAATATCAATAATAAAATTAAAAATTTGAAGAAAAAAGGCGCAGATGCAATTTATTTTGGTATACAAAACCTTTCAGCAAGACCGGAAAAATTTGCTTTAAAACTTCATGAAATGGAAAAGCTTTCAATAAATCTCAAAAAACACGGGATGAAAGGCTTTGCAGCAATAAATGCAGAATATTTAGGTAGAGAGACTGATGGAATCCTTAAGAAGATTTTCAATATTCTAGAAAGACTAGAATTTGATGGTGTTATAATTTCAGATTTAAGTATATTAGAAATTTTCAAAGTAAATAAGTATAAAATCCCACTTCACATCAGTTCTTTAATGGGAGTAAATAATAAATATTATTTAGATTGGATATATCAAAGATATCACCCTAAACGACTGATTTTACCTATGAATCTATATATTGATGAAATAATCGATATTATTGAGTCAAAAAATATCGAATTTGAAATAATAATAAAAAATGGTGCATGTTATCACAGTCCAAATAAATGTAATTTACACGATTTGCATAAACATGAAAAATTTAATAGAGATTTGAATAGCTCTATTAATCAAAAGTTTGATCATATTTTTTGGTGTTCTGAAAATTGGCAAATAAATTACAACGGACGGAAAAGTAAAACAGGTCGATGGATAGGATTACCGCATATTGATTTGACAAAATTGTTAGGCTTATTTTATCAAATTGGAATAAAAAACTATAAGATCGAAGGTAGAACTCTTTCGTTTCAAAAAATATTATCAGATGTGCAAAAATTAAGTGATTTCTCAAAAAAATTTGATTTTAGTGATGAAAATGAATTTCTATGGAAATACTTAATACAATATGAACATATAGAACGAAAAATGAAAAAATTTGAATAAAGGAACTAATTTTATGAAAAAATATATTAAAAATATGGGAAAAATCGATTTATACGATAAAATTGATATCGATTTATTTGATGGAATAATCATTGGTTCAAAATATTGTAATCGTAAAAATTTAAATTTAATCAAAGATGTTGATTATAAGAAATTCGATGTTATTTTCGATTGTCCTGCAATAATCACTTCCCGTAATTTCCAAGAATGTATGAAAATCATTAATTTATTAAATCAATTTATTCCAAATTTAAAAATTATTTGTCATGATTTAGGAATTATTCAATATTTAAGATCTTTTTTTGAAATTGATTCTATCATAGTAGGAAATCTTTTCTTTCCTCGAACTCGAATCATACCTTACCATTTAAATAAAATTTTCAAAGATTTAGGAATAAAAAATTTAAATTTATATAAAAATATAAGAGCAACAATAAAATTCCTGCAACAGGGTTATAATATCTTTTATACAGTTTCAGAAATCGATGTAATCACATTTTCCAGAAATTGTTACTATAATGCATTAATTGGATTAAAATGTAAAGGTATTAATAAACCGTGTTTTAAAAATAATTTAAAATTAGAAAATAAATATTGTAAAATTAACGTTGGTTCTAAATTTCTCTATTTTAAACAAAATTTTAAAGAATATTCTGAAAATCTACACATTTTTAATTCATTAATTTTTGAATTTTTCACAGTTGATGGTATCGAGATATTAAAAGACATTATTATTACAAATTAAAGAAACAGAATTTAGAGGATCTACTGGCCTATTTTAAAAATGGCTCTCAAAAATTGGTTTACGGTGAGTATTAAGGAATAAATAACTTTATATTCCCATTAACCATCTATCTTAATGAAAAATCTAGTTTTACCGTAATTGGAAAACCTAAACATCTATAATCTAATTATTCCAAATTTCATTGAACCATAAATTTTACCCAGATAATGTGAAATTAAAGTAAATAACCACCAAATTTCTACCTTAGCCATTCGATGTTTTTTAATTCTAAGAATATTCACGCCTAATCGAAATAAAAAATAAAATAATAATCTAAGTTCTTGAATATCAATGGAAATTATTTTTTGAAAGTGAACTTTGGTTAAATTAGCACTCGCAATTCCAAATTTGAAATATTCTTTACATAGACTTTTTAATGTTTTATGTTTATGGAAAATTTTTAAGTTGGAATCATAATAAAAGATATAATCTTTTTTAAGAAGTCTAAAAATTAAATCTAAGTCTTCACCACAGTTAGAAAATTGTTTCGAAAAGAGAATTTTATGGTGTTTTTTTCTAATAATACAATTCCCTGTCCTAATAAGAAACCAATCTGAAAAATTGGATGATTTTGATAAGAACCGAGAAGAAACGTTCTGATGAATAATAAAATTATAAAGTTTTTTCTCAAATTTATTCAATAAGGTTTTTGTGTTATAGAAATCAAAATAACCTCCAAAACCAATAACATTTTTATGAGAGTCACACAAATTTTGTACGTATTTTATCCAACCATCCATTGGATAAGTATCATCATCTAAAAATGCGAGAATAGAATTTTTAGCGTTTTTTATTCCATAATTTCTTGTCTCTGCAAGGTTAAGACTTGGGATTTGAAATATTTTTACATATGGATTCAAATAAGGTTTTTTATTATTAGGTAGATGTTTTACGAGTAATATAATTTCATCGTTTGAATGTATGTGCTCTGTCAAATGGTTTATAATTTTAATTAAAAAGGGATTTATTGTTAATGTTGGAAGGATGATTGAAATATTTGTATCTTTCATAGGTTGAAAAAGAAAATTTATATAAAAAAATTTTACTTTATATAAAATATCAAAATGAACTTTGATCATTGTAGTTTGGAAGAAATAAAAGATTACCAACTCAAAAAATTATCTGAGTTAACAGAGCATTTTAAAAAAGTTCCTTTTTTGACAGAAAGATTAAGAGATTTCAAAAAAATTGATGAAAACAATATAGTAGATATTCCAATCATGAAAAAAGAAGATTTAAGAAGGTTTTCTCCTTATGAACGAACAGCAAAAGGAAGTCAAACTATGAAATCTCTTTTTTCAAGTTCTGGTACCACAGGAAAACCATCAATTTATGCTTGGGGTAAAAATGATGATCGAATCTTAGAGAAAAGTGCTAAAAGATGTATGAGTCGAGTAGGGATAAATGAAAATGATTTAATTGCCTTAATAACATCAACAGGCACTGGAATTATGTGGTATTGTTTTTTTCAACAATATCAACCGATGGACGCGACCACCATTCTGCTTGGAACCCCTCCACTTGAGGATCTGTATTACTTTTTTATTAACTATCCCATTTCAGTAGTGACTAGTCTACCCACTTTTGGTTCGTTATTTGAATATTATATTAGAAAAAAACAATTACCAATGGATAAAATTCCTTTTAATTTTAGACAATTTCATTGTGGTGGGGATTTCCTTTCAGATGCGCGGCGTCAAAGGATAGAAGACTTTTTTTCAGTTGATGTCTATGATTTTTATGGGATTAGTGAAATATTTGGCCCAATTTTTGGAGAATGTCCCGAAAAGCAAGGCTTTCACATGAATAATGATTTAGTTTTGGTTGAGGTTCTTGATCCCTTTATAAAAGAACCGGTTAAACCAGGGGAACTGGGTGTTTTTGTATATACTACACTATGGAATAAATTATCACCATTATTACGTTATTGGAGTAATGATTATGGTTATATTATTAATGAAGAATGTAAATGTGGAAGAAAATCTCCCCGACTATTCTTAAAAGGAAGGCCCGAAAATATGATTATAGATAAAGAGAAAAAAGACATTCTCTTTATCAAAGATGTTGAAAATATATTACTAAAGCACCCAGATGTTTTTTCTGAGTATAAATGTATTTTGCACGGGCAAAAAGATTTAAAAATCCAATGTGCTTTAAATTCTCCCAATTGTGAACTGGATAAGGAATTAATAATAAAAGAACTGGAATTGATAAAAAATTATAATTATGAAATTCAAATCAGTGATCTAACTTTCGAGTTTGGAAAACCTACAAGATTAATAGAAAAAGAAGATACTTTTGGCTAATTTTGAGACAAAGTATTTGTTAGGAAAGAAAAAAAGTTCGGATTTATTGGCTTGAATACAGGAGAAAATATACCAATCGACGGACTTTTTTTCCCAAAAAAATATCATTAGCGGAGTCTTTATAACATTTGTCATGAAGTTTGACGAAAAAAAAAAGAGAATCATTTCTAGTGCTATGAAAATTCCTGGCTTATATGAAGAAGAAGAATTAAATTATTTATTTTATATCGTATATGAAAATAAAGGAAGAGGGGTAATTATTGAATTAGGATCATTATTTGGGAGATCTTTATATGTATTATGTGAAATTGGGAAGGGGACAGATTTATCTAATTTTTATGACACTTTTAATAATGATTCTTGTTATACTAAATTCCATCAAATTATGAAATCTGTAAATTATGTGGTTTCAATTGATTATGGTTTTTTACCAGAGGATATCTTTTCTAAATCTTTACCCATGAGCGAATATGATTCTGGATTCCGTTCTATCAGAAAGATGTCGTTAAAATATCCGAATTTAATCTCAATTATAGGAGATTCTTCCAGTTTATCGCATTTATTTTTAGATTCAATATCAATTCTACATATTGATGCAGATCATTCCTATAAATATTTAAAAAAGACGATGAGGAATTGGTGGACTAAAATTAATGTTAATGGTTTTGTTCTATTTCATGATTATGGAAAATATGAAGTGACAAATTTTGTTGATAATTTAATTAAGCAGAATAAAAAAGTTATTCAAAAAATAGGATTAAGGAAATCTCTAATTGCACTTAAAAAAAAACACGATAGCCAATTAATTTTTTAGATCCACCCGAAAATATATAAGCGAGAAGGTTTCATAATTAATCGAGGGTATTTTAAAATGCCTAAATTTGATCTTTGAGCAGTTCTAATCTTAGATCATCCGACTTAAATTCCAATTATACCAAATTTTTTCCAGTAGATACTCCTGAAAGTGGAAAAAATACATCTGGATCTTGAAAAGAACCTAAAAAACTAGATTTAATGAAAGAATATTTAAAGAAAAGCAGGCGCTTAATTCAAAAATCATAGAAAATCACGTATACACCTGAGAATGGTCGGAACGTGTGTCGTTATTTTCAAGAAATGATTGAAAGATTTAAAAGTAGAATACCCTCAATTAAATCTCCATTGATTTTGGAGTATTTTCAAATCAATCCTTCCAAAATAATACAAATTTCTTGAGTTTACAAGATAATGATCCGACAAAAAAAATTTCGTTAAAATAAGTGAATATTTTTTGAGATAAGCA
>JAUWOE010000080.1 GCA_030612265.1 Promethearchaeum sp. | reverse complement strand
CAATTTTCGGTTAATTGATTGTGAGTATGAAGATATTTTATTTAGATCAGTCGATTTAGGGATAGCTTTATTTAATGATTTTCCTAGTAAATCAAAAAGAGAAATACTCAAGCTAAGCGAATTACTAAAGAGAGTGTGATTGAATGAGTACTTTAATGAATGATAGTAATATGATGGATAAATTACGTTTAAAGATATTAGAAAACGGATTACAAGCAGGAATTGAAAATATAGCAGAATTTTACTATTCAGAAATTCCCGGATTTACAGAAAAGCATTTTCAAATCTTAATTCACGAATTGGATTACCATGAAAATAAAGAAAGGTGGAGGATAATGGACATAATTAGATTTCATAAACCAAATCAATTGGATGAAGGTTTTACTTTTATTCTGACTGATAAAGGCTTTATTGAAGCTGAAAATGATTTGAATGGTCTTCATACATCTCTAATAATAAAAATTCTACAATTTCTTGATGAATTAGGGAGACTAAAAATAATAACATTTGATTTAAAGCAAATGATAAGAAACAAATTTACACAAATAGATTCTGAAAAGATTATAGCTCGGATGAAATGGACTTTAAATTTAAATTATTTATTATTATTGACAAATAAAGATGAAAGATCACCTATTTCACCATTTAACTGTATATCGGATAATGGAATAAGTATTTTAAAAGCTTATTACCATTCAAAAGATATTTTCAATACCACACTTAACAAACAAGAATTGCTTAAAGAACACCACATGGTTTATAAATTGAAACAAATGGGGGAATATAAGGATGCCATAATAAAAATGGGGAGTATTGTAGAATATGTGATATCGGAATGGTTGAAACGTAACTCCCATCCAAATCCAAAGAAATTTGAAAATAAACTAAATAAATTAGAACATTTATCAAAATCCTCATTAACTGGTTCAATAACTCCAACTGAATGGAGAATAGTAAATTCAATTATCCGTGATTATCGGAATTTTATCCATCTTCAAAAGTACTTCGATGATAGAATTGTATTAAATGAATCAGATTTTCTTCAATTAGAACCGATTTACAAAAAAATTTTGCATGAATTATCATAGATTAATTGAAATTGCTCAAAGTAGAATATTAATGAATTTTTTCAACAATATGATTTGCGAATGTTCGTTTAATTCATCCACAGGTGTTTCTAAGGGGAAAAATGTCCCTTTCCTTATCTCAACCTACAGATAATTCTAAAAAGGGATTTATAACGAATTGTATTATAGAACAACCTACATGCTTTTAAAAAAAAGAATGAAAGGAATTGTTTACTTTAAAAATCCGGTTAAAGAGATCATCATTGAAATAACTGAATTCTTAATCGTAAGGGCTTCATCTCTTTTCACAGTTAATTTATCAGTATGATTATTTGGATTAAGAATAACTGCCATGAATCGCATACTTAAGATATATTCGTCAAAATATCTAAAAGGATCTTTAGTAAGCCAATCAGGAAATTTAAACAATTTCTTTGAATTTTCTCTTAGTTTTTTAAGCAAACCAACAAGACCGGCATCAGATGAATATTTTATCTTCTTTCGTTTTAACACTTCACGACAGTAATCTTCAAGTAATATTCTACTATATTTTGCAATCTCTTTCCATTCACATTTTTCTTCAACTATAATAAGAATGTCTAATTGTTGTGTTAGATTTGATAGTTTTTTGGATACAAATGATTCAATTAAGGTATGTACTTGAAGATCTTCATACTTCGACTGTCGATAACGTAAAATTCCATCGGAATCGAGTTGGATATTAGCATGACCGAAAAATATCCTAAGTATTTCATTAAGCTGATTTCTAAATTGTTCCGGTGTTAGAATTATCTCCACCTCAGAATTCAATTCATATTCATAAATTTCATTTTCTTTGTGATAAACTCTTATTGAATCATTAATAATTCGAGGTGCTAAACCAAATTTATTCTCTTGTATATATGAAGAATCAGAATGAGTGTAAAATAACTGAGAATGTGCATCAATTTTTGTTTCAGGTATCACAATTGATTCTCCTGTATTATCCAAAATCGATTGAATAACATCTGAAATATTGGATTGATAATTTTCTGGTATGGATTTTCCCTCTTCAATCTTGTTTAAGTTTGATTTTAGTCTCTTAATAGTATCCTTCTTCAAATTTTCACCAGTTCAATCATTATTTTTGAGAATTGGAAATATTTTTGTCCCTTCTCTTTCAAACTCTCTTATTATATACTCGTTACGAATTCTTGTGGATGTTTCTTTGATCTTAGTTCGCCATTCTACAGATAAATGTTTTAAACTTAATGGATTGAATAAGTAACTGTATTCATCTCCTACTGAAGGATTACTAAGATATTCAATCCATGATTTTCCATTTGGTAATAAAAAAGAATACAAAAGAAAGAAATAATCTTTTAAAATTGAAAACAGTGATGTTTCTCGATATTCACTATTTGTATGTATTGTGGGTATTTTGGGTATTACATAATTAATGATATTTTCCACAAGAGATATTGTAATTCTTTTATCAAAATATCCAGAATTTTGGATTTCGTGAATATATTGTCCTATTTCTGAAGAAGCAACTATAGAACAATTTATAGCCCCTAATTTTAACATTTCATTCCATATCTTTCTCCATATCTCAAATGAAAATTGCTCTTCAACATATCTTCCTAGATAAAAATCATATTGGCGATGTTTTGAGTTAAACGGGTAACTTTTAAACAAATTGAATATGAGAATTTTTCCTTTTTCAACATCATGAGTAAGGGGAATAAAGCGGATTTCTTCTTTTCTGTTTATCTTGTGGATTTTTTTCTTCATTTCAATATAAAATAATAGGATTTGCTTTAAATAACCTAACATAATTCATTTATTAGACTGTAAATAATTGTTCACCAATAATTATAAGATCACCAAAAGAGGCTTATCTTGTGGATTAAGTTGTTCTAAAAGATACTTTAAAAAGTATCTTCAAAAGAGATCAAGATGCGTTAATGAATCAGAAGAAAATAGCACCAGAAATTAGCGATAAGAAGTGATTGAAAGTAGGTTGTTTATCTTGCAATTGTTCCATCAAAAATTTGTATTAATGGTTCAACATTCATACATTTTATCAACTCACAGTGGTTCTTAGACTAATGAAGAATCCTCACTAGTCATATCCTACATCGAAAATAAGTATATGCCTTGAATGATACAAAATAATCATTAAATATGCAAATGGATCTGAAAAAAAAGATATTTCATTCACTTCACCTTCTGAAGAAATAAAAGCTTACATTGACGAGCATCTAATAGGGTGGGATATGGATTATCAAAAAAAATATTGCAGATTGGATGAAACAAATTTTTCACGAATGGAAAGAATTAAACCATTCATAATCCAAAATTCTGTAATCTTAATTGGAACAACAATAATAAAGAATTTTTTAGTTATTAAATTCTAAATAATAAATCATTAGAATTTGAATTTATATTAGATTATGTAAAAATTTGGGAAGATAAAATGGAATTTGAATATAAAAACTTAATTTTCGGAAGATTTTCACGTTTTTATAAAGCTAAAACACTAATGGATATTATATTGGAAGGGTGCATACTTTTAGAAACCATCCTTTCTACTTCTAATAATGAAATAAGTTTTCAATTTGCAACTAAAATCTCACTTCTTTTAGGAAAAAACTTAGAGCAACGTAAAAAATTATTTAAATTGGTAAAATTATTCTATGAAATACGTTCAAAAATTGTGCATGAAGGAGGTGGAATAACTTATCAAAAAAATCTGAAAAAATTAAAGAATGAAGTTGGAGATATTAAAAAGTTTACCAATTCTTTAGTTCGAACAATATTATTCCACTTCTTTCATTCAACAGAACAAGGAATCATATTTATGACCAAGGAACAAATAAATACTTTTCTTAGTAATTTAGTTTTGGGAGAGAACCAGAGCCAAAATCAAATTGAATTTCAAGATAAAATCAATCAAGAATTTCTTGAAAAGTATATAAAAAACGCTCCATTATCGAATCAAAATTAAAGATAAGCGTGAATACACTAAATTAAGATATCTAAAAATGCCTTACATAAAATAGAAGATTTACAAATACATAAAAAAAATCATGATAAAACTGACTTTAAAAAGTATCCCACAATCTTATTATTGATTCTTTTATTTTATCAAATAAAATTTTTAATTCATCTGTTGAAGAAATTGCATGCAATTCTTGAATTCTCGTAATTTCTTGAGTTTTTATCTCTTCAATGGTTGAATAGACAAAACTTCCTCGAGAAAAATAACAATATGAAATAGAATTCATTATTTCTTCAGGATCTTCTGTAAGACTTAATAACTTCGCATAAAAAACTATTATTTCTTCATTAAAAATAAAATCCTCAAATATATTAAATAAAAATTTAATAGAATTTTGAAAATCAGAATTAATTAACTCATTTAAATCCTTATTACTAAAATTTGAAATTAAATCCTTAGAGAAAAATGGTTCAAGTGTAAACATCCACTCTCGACGATTGGTAGAAATAAATTGCTTAATTATTTGCATGAAATCATTAGCATCTTTTTCATGGTATTTTATAAAAAGCTCTTGAATTGGTCTAGTTTCAAATTCAAAACCAAATACATCAAAATCGGATAATTGGGTTATAATATTGTTAAAAACTAATTTTATTGTTTTAGGTTCTTTTATTAAAAGAATTTCTAATATTTTTTTCCAATTTGAAAATTTATATTGATATAAATCACTGATAATATCAACTAATTCCTTGTAAAATACCGAAATATATATTGGTTTTTTTAGTAATATAGAATATAAGGAGTTATACTGTTCTGGATTTATTCCATCAAGAACCAATTTTGATAATAATTTTTTCATCGTCTCTTCAGATATGTTTGAAAAATCAGTATTTTCAATTCTTTTTACAATTTGGGAGCTACTCATTTTCTTTGAATTTAAAAGCTCAAATAAAATATCAAATTCCCATTGTAAAATTTTTTTCCATGGATATATCAAGAGGGGCTGAAATGGAATTATTGGTTTTAGATTAAGAATTTGATCTAAGAATTCAATATATTTCTCTTCATTATTTGATTTTATATAATCTATTACCCCACCCATATAAGTTATTGAAGTAATTTTCTCTTTAGAAGATAAATACTCAATTATTAGATTTTTTATATAGTTAAAATCTTTTAAAGCACATATTTTACCATATTTTCTAGAATTTCTAAAATCATTTTGAAATACAAGGTCTAAAACATCATATTTTAGATCATTTTCTAGTAAATCTGAATATATCATTAATTCTTTTTCTAAATATTCCGAATATTTGTCAAAATCTAATCCAAAACCAGAATTTATTTCGGTTAATTTTAAATGATATTCGAGTTTTTCAATTTTTGAAATACTTGAAACAAATTTATCTTTAAGAATTACTAATGCTTCAATATCTTGCAAGGAATAGTTAGTACCCCAAGGTTTATATTGGAGAATTTTATTAATTTGGATAATTATCTTAGATTTTATTAATTTTGATTGGGTTAATCCTAAAACAAGAATTTCTTCAAGTTCTCCTCTTAATAATAGATTTGAAATTATGAAAAGATTATCTAAAATTAAATTCCAAGCTTCAAAAAGGATTTCATTATTTTTATCATTTAATTTTAGAACGACTAATTTCAAAGCTTTTTTTTGTTTCAACTTATAATATTTTCTATATTGTTCTTTAATTGTCCTCTTATATAGAAGTATAGTATTAAATTTATAGAGAGAATATGCACCTTTCAAGCAAAAGGTTTCAATCATTTTAAAAATTAGACTACTATTTGGATTTTTTTTTGAATAATCCTGAATATATTTCAGTTTTAAAGAAATTTCTATTGGGGATACCCTAAATGGAACAAAATTCCAAAGATAAAAATCTAAAACTAAATTTTTTTCGCTATATCCTACATAATTCAAGAGAGATTCAAAAAGATTCATAGATCTCTCAAATAACCATGGATATTGAGCAAAATTTAAAATTATTTTTAATAATTCATTAATATTTTCCTTTTCTTCATTAACTGTTTGAATCATATCCCAATTATGTTTATCTATAATTAAATATGATAAAAGTGTTGGTTGGTCAATTTTCATGATAATTTCAGAAATTTCATTAGAAATATCTTCAATCATTTCCTTTGGTTTAAGTTGGATGAAAGGAGCAGACAATTTTAATCGCTGTGAATTATTTAATCCAGATGATGATGAATTATATAGTTTGCAAAAATTATCAAAATTATTCCTAAGTAATGAATTTATTCTGTGATTAAATGAAAGCATGAGCAAAGAATAGTTTATATAATAATGATATTTGAGATTTAAGAGAATAATCTTATTTATATAATCTTGGAGTATGTTGGCATTATACATATTTTCCCAAACATCATTTAATAAAATTTCATCTGATATATAAAATCCATTATCATTTTTGCTTATAATTCTATGAGAATATAAATCTTCTAAAATTTCTCGATATTCAGGAACTTCAACTGATTCAGAATTCGAAATGAATTCTGAAAAAATTTCCATGTCTGTGCTTTCACATTTAATCCCATTTAATATACTTACTCCTTGGAGAACACGTTCAATTTTCCAACTTTCAAAAGGTAATTTTCGGGAAATAATATATTTTATAGTTAATCCTTTTGCAATCCTACCCGTTTCAAGAAAATTATCAATTTCAGTTTTAATTATCTCTTCTAATTGCAATTCTTTTGGTGCATTTGAATCTAAAGAAAAGTTATGATAAAATATACCTTTTCTATCTGAAAAATAATTATCCAAATTTAATTTTGGATTTCCATAATGTTTTTTAAACAAATAATTTTTTATCTTTTTCCAATCTTTTTTCTCATAGAAATTTATTATATTTATCCTTGCTTGATCACTTATTAAAAAAATTATTGGTTTATCCATCCCTCTTAATAAGCCATATTCAAAAATGATATTTGGGCGTAAACTATCAATAATTACTATTCCAAAATCGCAATTTTTTATTTTCTCTTCTAAAACGTTAATTATTACTTTTTCGGAATTTTCTTTTGATGTTAGAATTTCGGGATGAATTTTGCTCTTAATTAAAATTTTTTCAATTTTATCTAAAATCTGATCAATATATGAACAATGATTTTTCCATGCAAATACAATAAACGCATTTAATTGTGTATTGAGGGACATAAATGGAATATGTATTAAGCATAAATAAAGATGATGTAAAAATTGATAATAATCCAGCAGATCAATCTATGATAAATATTTACTAAAATTAAATAGATTGCAAGGTATTTAATAGGAGTTCAATAATAATGGTGAGAGAAGCAGGAAATTTGGAACTCTTATAAAAATTCTTCTCATTTTTTCTCTTCTTTCCATCCAATATATTTTTCTTATACCAACCTAATTCCTTCTTTTACAACTTCTGCACGAGATGAGAAACCTAATTTAGAATTTTTTAGCTAGGGTTCTATTAATTCCAAAACTTTCCTTTAGTCAACATTTTTGTTATTTAAGTGGAAAATACGATAGGGTTCAATGATTAAATAGTGTATGATTTTGATTTCGGGGAAATGCAGATTATTCTCACGGTCCGGTTCAAATCTCACGTTGAATTAACCCGTTTCGACATTCTTTCGAAAAACTTCCAAGCAGAGATTTATTCGATAAATCATCTCCATTCGTTTCTTTTTTACTATTTTAAATGAGAAAATTTCTCCATGACTACTTGGATTTCGATATTTTGCAAAGAATTTAGCTGATTCAATTAGAATTTTAAGATTCTCTTCACTAAATTGCCTTATTATTGGTTCAAACATATTAAATTCTTTCTTTTTCGTTTTCTTGATCAATTGTCGAAGAAAGTATGCCCAATTACCTAATCCTACATTATTATTATAAATTAAATTTTGTAATTGGTGGGGGATCCTCTTTTTCTCTTCATCTGGTAAATCTTTCAAATTTTGACCAAGTTTATTTACTATAATGCCCTTAGAAAGACTTCCTAAATGCCGATTGAAAAGAAGCTCCATTCCCATTCCATAATGAATGAAAACCGCACTAGCTAATGTCTGTATCTCTTCATTTTGTGGAAAAATTTTATCACAAAGAACATCTGCAGTGCTAAAATGAATTTTAATTGGTTCATTTGCAATTGCGTTATAATTTATATCAATTCCTGCCATTAAGCTGAAAAGATCGGCATCATATTGAGTGAAATAGTATTCTGATATGGATGCCTCACGATCAAAATTCATTTCACTCGCCTTCTTCATACATTCAAGGTTTTTTATATTTTCACCTAAAAAACTATAAACTTTGGCTAAATTCTGCCACGCCCTCACAAATTTTTCATCAAATTCAAGAGCTTTCTTAAAACTGGCAATGGCATCATCATATTTTCCCCAATCTGAATATAACGTTCCCATATTATTAAATGCAGTGGCTCTATTTCCATCAGTTTTGGAATACTCTAAAGATTTTTCCATAAAATCTACTCCAATTTTGAAAAAACCGAGATCTGCAGAAACATGTCCAAAACTATTACATAAATCAAACTTATCTAAATTAGTCCTCCTAATTAAATCATCTAATAATTCCTCTACAAACTGTTCTGAAGCAAGAGCAAATAAATCCCAAAAAAAATCTCTGATACTTGGGTCGATGAAACCCACACCTATTAATTTATCTTTGAAAAATGATTTAATTTCGGAAAGATATTGATCCTTATTTTTGGTTTTTAGCATTGTAATTAAGTAACGTTCTCGAATTGTATCCTTTAGATCCTCTGATTCATTTAAAATTAGAAAATAATTATTTGCTCTTTCAAATTGGTTGTTCATAAAAAAAATCAACCCACAAATCTCAATAAGAAAAATTTCGCTTTCTCGATTTGCATATTCAATTTGTTCAATATTATTAGAATCGATCAAATTAATACATTTATCAAGATCTCCTAGAGAAAAATAGGTAGGAATCAGCAAAATTTGGTGATTAATGGTGAGAGTTGGGATATTCGGAATAGAATCCTTAAATGACTTAAGTTCTTCGATAAATTCTTTGGAAAAAATTTCTTCTTTTGATTGTTCAACTAATAAATCATTTAGCTTAATTCGCAGATCATCAAAAAATTTGCAATAACCCCAACTTTCCATGAGTGAAAAGAAAGTCGGAAAATATTCATCATTTTCTATATGTGGAGCAATAACAAACAGATAGTGGATATAATCTACAAAAGAACTAATATCCAAACTTTGATTTAATAAATCGACTTGATTCTCCAGTTTGAGTTGATTCCAATATAAAAATAGGACTATTTCAGATATATCATTTAAATCTGGAGGAGTTAAACTACTAAATTCAATATCCGTAATATCTTCCATCTCTTCAGTCATTTCTTTGATTATTCCTTCGAAAATCAAAAGAAGAGAATGTTTCATTAATTCAGCTATTGGTTCGAATTCTTCATTCATATTAACAGAAGAAAATAACCAATCCATAGCATTGGGATCGAATTTTGTGACAATATAGTTTGAATTGAATAGCCTAAAAAAATCAGATCCCGGTATATCTTTATTTGGGGGAGAAAAAAGTAATGATTCAACGGATTTTCTAGTAAATTTTTCAACAATAGCAGAATAAATTGGTAATTTTAATGTGGAATATCCTTTTTCTATGCTCCCTGCGTAAAGGTTAATTAGATTATCAGTTGATTTTTTTGTAAAAGATAAAACAGTATCGGGCATAACAATACCCCAGTTGATAAATTGAGATACAAACGATTCGAGAGTCCCTTTGAGAATCGGAAGGATTTCATCAACATAATCTCGATCAGGCAGAATTTTTTTATAATTTCGATAATCTAACAAAAATTTTCTGAAGCTTTTTCGAATTTGTCTCCATGATTGAGGATTTTCAATTAAATCACAATACATCTGAGCCCGAAAGAGGGGAGATTTATCAAGTTTCATCTTAAATAATGATTGACGAATTAAGCTTTTTGCGTTTTCTTTTATATTCTCAAAATCATTACTTTGAAATTCATCATGAATCTGTTCTCTTTGAGAAATACTCCAATAATCAAACAAAAAGAATTTTGTCTCCATCTTAACTGGAAAATAGATTTTGAACTTAATAAAATTAAGTATAAATGTATGAATTTCTTTGTTTAAATTCATTATTTATCGCAAATGAATTAAAGAATCAATTATATATAACCGAAAAATGCAATAATATTTTAATGAAAAGGATGATTCTTTTGAAAACATTATATTTAATAACGAATTGAAAGAAAAATTATCTAAAACTATATGTTTTCAAGATTCTATTCACTCCATTGAAAGAATCCAATGAAAATACTTGTCTATAAACAATCTTTTAATGCAATCACTTTTTTAGGAGATTTTCCATTATTATGTACCAGTTTTGCTCTATCTATATCTTCTTCCCAACATACAACATAATCCGCAATTAAATCTTCGTTTAAATGACTCTTATACCCACTTGAATTATATTCAAATTCAATGGAGATCATCTCCGTTTTAAGTTTCAATCGACCGATCAAATCGGGATAAGTAGTTTTAAGATGATATGTGACAAAATCTCCAAACTCTAGTAGTTGTTCTGGTATTTTTTCTTTTGGTTGGTTAATTATGGTATAAAATAAACCGATAACTGTTTGTTCTTCAAGGGGATACGAAGCAAAATTGTACTTCAATAATTTCTTCTTATATTCCGGATTTTTTAAGAATATACCTTGATGATATAGAAAATGCACATAATCTTCTTCTTTCATATATTTACCAAAAAATCGATCGCAGTACCTTTTCAATTTCATTCCATTATCACAAGCGTCTTCCCATGATATTATTTTAATTGTTGAGTCGAAAATATTGATAAATTTAACATAATGCTCGATTTTAAAAATAGGCATTACAAATTGGGGAAATAAAAATGAAAATAATTTAATAACAACCATTTTTGATGATGAAAAATAATCCTTCCCAATCATTTTCTTCAATAATTGCAAAATTTCACTTTTTGATGGTGCTGAATAAAGAACTTTACAATTCGAGATCATAAGATAGGTTTTCTCTAAGATTTTTTCATTAACTTTTCCCGCCATTACAGAGTCTTTTTTTAAACCAAAAAAAGTTTTATACCAATTTAAGAGCCCAGTTCGTATTCTCACCCCTAAAACCCTTTCTTTTATGAGATTGGATAAAAAATCTTTAATTTTTCCAAAATTTACTTCTTCAATTACAAGGAACTGCTCCAATGTTAGTTTTTCAAGTTTTTTATCTCTGAATATAGAAATTTCAAATTTATCATCAAGAAATTCGGGTATCAAGCTTTCTTTAAACATTATCATCTAATAAAATATTTATCGAATTTTAATTTAAGATTATACATTATTGACCGAGTTTTAGATTTTTTGTATGAAAAATCAAGATTGTGCTGTATTTATTCTTTTTTGGATAAACTCAAAATGATCATAGTCAGTAATTTTATTACGGATACCCATTTTGAAATTCAGAAAAAATTAAAACGTAATATTATTGAACTTAAGTTTTCTCGAAAAGAGAACGTTAATATTTGTAAATTATTTCATTTAAAGAAGGTTTATCAGTGACCTAGGTATAATCATAATCAAAATAAAACGGAAGCAAAAAAAATGAAAATTGAAAAAGTAAATCCTAGTGAAGTATTGTATATTAAATTAGGTGATGGCGGAATGTGGGAAAATGAATGTATTTTTGAAAAAAACACAATTAAACTTTCTTATCATAGTGTTTCACATGGAAATTGTTTGAACAACGATTGGAATACAGTAAGAAAAGACTTTGAACAATATAATAATGACTCAGGAGTAATAACACGACATATTAATCAAATAAAGAAATTTTATCAAAAAAAAGAAGATGTAATGTGGATAACTTTTCATTATAATACATTATGGTGGTGTTTTACTAATCCTCAAATAATTTATGAAGAAAAAACGGGTTTTAAATCACGAAATGTTATTGGAAAATGGAGATGTGAAACCATTAACTGAATAAAACTCACTTCCGATCGTTTAATAGGAAGTCTTGCAAGTATAACCAATTTTCGAGGAACTATTTGTTCTGTTAAGGATGCTGATTATCTTATCAGAAAAATAAACAATGAACAAGATCCAATAATAATCGAGGCAGAAGAAATATTAATTTCTTTAAAGGATAAAGTAGGAAAATTAATTCAAAGGTTAATTCCAGAGGATTTTGAATTATTAATAGATCTTGTTTTCCGGCAAGCGGGATGGCAGAGAATTGATAAAATTGGAAAAACAAAAAAAACTTTGGATCTAGATCTCAACATACCAATACTGAATCAGCGAATTGGGATTCAAATTAAATCTTTATCAAATCTAAAGGAGTTTGAGTTATATTTGACTGAATTCAAAGAAATGGAAGATTTTTCTCAGTTCTTTTATATTGTTCATTCTCCAACTGAAGATCTTCAACAATACACTGTAAATGAAGATAATGTACAATTAATATTTCTTGATGAAATATCCCGCTTGGTTGTTCAATATGGTTTAGTAGATTGGATAATCAAGAAATCATTATAAAGAGAAACTGTCTTTTCCTTGCGATCCCTCATACTTCAAGGGTAAATAGATATTATTTCAATCAAAGTGAAAATGTATGGAAAAATATTAAGGAAAATTTACAAAATCATGAAGCATTTAAAAAATGGTTTTATTAAAATCTCAAAGAAATTATCACATGGTTTTCCCTTCAGTAAATGTTTTATTGAGAAATCCTAAGATCGAAAAATTCAATCAATTGTTAGTTTTTTATATTCAACAAGATATTAATATCATTGTTATGAAATTAGAGAATTATCATTCAGAAGAAAATATGATCCCAAATATACAAGATGACATAAGTTATCTAAATCCGCTTGATTTAGATATTATTAATAACATTTCTTTTAACTCTAAGTTCAGAGGTCAAAATTTGACAAAAGAAAAATTCCAATTATACTTAGATCGTTTTTACGCTTCTCAAAATTTGTATTTTCAATATTTGTATTTTTCATTTCTTCAATATTCAAACTACTCAAAATCTGAATTAAACCGAATGAGCACCAAATTGATTCACACTATTCCTAAATTGATCTTTAAATTGTTATCCGTCGATTTTTGCATAGATGATATATTTATCATTGATGTTTACCAGAATTATATTAATTTGGGTTATCGAATTCATAAATGGCAAGAAATATATAATGAGAGTATTAAAATTGCAAAAATTAAACCTGAATTTAAAAATTGCTTATGTTTTAAAATAATTTTAAATTTAGTTCAAGTTCCTTACAATATTCGAAAAAATATTATAATACCTCAAGATTTCTTTGATTTAATACTTGTATGGATTTCAAATCATGATGGTAATACAACTCTTCATATTTTTGACACCTTAAATAAGATTTTTACTTTTTTGAGACAACACAATAAAGAATCGATAATAACCCAAATAAAAACGATAATTTCTCCAAAAATGATAAAATTTATTGACAAATTAATAATTGATGCAAATTTAGATAACGATAATGCCCAACATCTCATGCTTAAACGGCATTTTCTACATCAGAAATTAAAAATAATTCGAGAATATTCTTTGGATAAATCTCAACTTAATCATGTACTTTTAGAATTTGATCAATTTAGTAAATTGCTACCTAATGCTCCGAAAGGTTATATACAAATGAAATACATTTCACAAATTGATGGGAATGATATTGAATCAATATTATCTTCTTTTAAGATTATGAGTGAATCGCAATTTGTAAATTTTCTGGTGTATAATGAAAATCTTATCCCAATAGAACCATTAAATAAAGATTATTACGATTTTGTTGGAATATTTTCGTCAGAAATAATAAGACTTAACGGAGATATTAAAAAAATAATTCCCGATCCTAATTTTTCACATAAAAATGGTGGATTAAATCAATCAAAAAAATGGGAAGCATATAAAAATGAAGTCCATGTATTTCTATTAATGTTAGATCTTCTTTTCAAGAAATTTGACTCAAAAAAGTTAAAAGAAGAAGTAAAAAAGCAACTTCATAAGTCAACAGTGATATCTGAGGTCTCAAAGCAACTAATTTATCGTAGTTTTGAATTCTTTTTGAATGGAGATTATGTGTGTTCTATTAATTTAAGTATTTTTCAGATTGAGTCAATATTAAAGAAAATTTGTAATATAAATTCATTACCAACCAGAGTTGAAGTAGATAACAAGGAAAGACAATCTGGCTATACAAAAATCTTGGAATATCTAAAAAAAGAACAATTAATTTCAAAAAACTTATTATGTCTAATTAAATGGGTTTTATTGGATGAAGTTGACCAAATTGGGCAGAATCTTAGGAATAAAATTGCTCATGGTATTTCCGATTTAAATACATTTCGATCAATCTACAATAAAGAAATGGCATTATTACTCATACTAATCTATTTAAAATTATCATACTAAGTAAAATCAGAGCATTGCACAACAACATTTAATAATAAGTTTCTCTAATTCACTATTAAATTTTACTCGCGTAAATTGAAAGATTCAATTCTATCAACAATAAACAAATACTCCGATTGGGAAGTTGCACTAAGGAAGGAAAATTGCTCTTTTACTGTCGAATATGTATAGTCCCAATCTCCGCCATTGATTATGTTGTTGTTCATGAATTATGTCATTTGAAAGAACCCAACCATTTTCCGACTTTTTGGGCAACTATCGAATCGTTGATTCCGAATTACCGCCATTGGAAAGAGTGGTTGCATATCAATGGGTTGCTGTTAGATTTAAGATTGTAGGGATTATGACAGTTTCTAATAAATTATTTATACATAGATATAAAACCATATATATAATTTTTCTTGAATACCTAATTACAACGAAAACCATGTTAAAACAAGGCTATCAAATACTAATTTTTTTATGAGATTGATTGATTCAAAAAATAAAATGATATCATATTTTAATACGAAAATATAAATAATAATTATTATGAAAAAAGGGCACAAAAAGAAAAGTTTGCAAATAATGATTATTTTCATTGGATTTCTTTTATTTTATCCTACTTATTCTCAAAATAATCCATACAACTCATTAAATATCCCAAAGACTGCAGATCAAAATGATGCAGGATCTGGAGGAGATGTTGGAGATGAACTCACTTCTGCACATTCCATAGCATTAGATACTG
>JAUWOE010000250.1 GCA_030612265.1 Promethearchaeum sp. | reverse complement strand
CGTGATTGGGGCTGTTCTCATTACCTTAGTGTCACTTGGGATTTTATAGAAAATCTAAGTTTTTTTTTATCTATCATCTCGATAATTTTTCATAGTCGCAAGGGTTTTTTGATCACAATTATAACAGAGTCCATTATGGATACATAGAATTTCTCCACATTTATTACAGCTATGATTCTTTTTTAACTCAGAAATCACTTTTGATGGACTTTCATTCTTTATAATTTGTAGATTTTTAATAAAATCATATTCAAAACTAAACTGTGATTTATATTTTTCATTTATTCTTTCTAACTTTTCACATGGATAATCAGGACATTCATTGCAAAAATTAACTTCCTTATTAAGTAATAAATCACATTTTTTTTTTAAGAAAGAGCATTGCTTATCTCTTGGACGGCATCCATCACAATATGTTATGATCCCTCTTCTTCTTGGAACTTTATATTTTTTTGCTAAATAACTACCACAAAAACCACAAAACATCCCGCAAGGGCCAAATAAATCATCATCTTTGATTTTTTCGGACTTTATTTCACCCATGATTGCACATAATGAATAAAAATATTAAAAAGACTCTACCTACATTATTTTTTTAAAATTTCCTTTTGGAATATGTAAGAAGAAATAAAAAATAATAGTTTAAAATCAATTTATTCTTAATTTCGATTTATTATTGTCCATAATGGGGGTATACTCCCTTATTTGTGCACATTCAGGTTCTCTAAATGGTAATATCTCGTATATTCCCGCTTTCACGCGATAATCATTCAGTAATTCCAAAAAATTTTCATCAGTTGATAAAAATGAAGGAAGATCTAACGTTCCTTTTGATGAATTAAAATCTAATAGAATTTTTGGCATTTTTGAATTATTTAATAATCTATTATAAAGATCATTAACCTCTTGAACAGGACCTTGAATCTGTAGGAATAATAAACAACCATCATCTGATACATCCTCATATTCTTTTTTAATGTGATTTGCGCGCCGTATATATCTCTCCCTTATCTGAACACCGTCTTTAAATGCTGCAGTACAAAAATGAATTGATAATCCCCCGCGTGGATGAAATTCTTCCAAGAATTTTAATGCATATTTTTTTGAGCCTTCAACTGTAGCAATTGAATTTTCTTCAAGATTGAAATTCCTGGCCATTAATTCTATTTGATTTGGGGCACACATCTCAAATTCATTCAAGTTTAAAAAATCTGCTCCTATCATATCAAGATGGTCTGCTAGTTTTAAGAGATAATTATGATTTTCTTCTGTCGGTATAACTGGAACTTCTCCTGCAACAGTGTATTTTCGACCGGTTGCAAATTCTATCCTAAAAAAATCTTTTTCGCTGGGGTGAAATCTCAAATCGTCCAATCCAGCAGCTTCTAATTTATTTGCCGTAACTACATCAAAATTCGTTCCTGCCGTATATAAATGAATGTGAAAATCCTCGCCCATCTCAATTTTCATCGCCTGAATTATTGCTACGACTCTATCTCTTTTTGCAGGGGATGATAATGGATCTCCACCCGTAAAACTCATACCTTTAGCTTCAATATTTTTTGCTTCATATACAAGCTTTTCAACCGTCTTTTTAATTGAATCAAAATCCTCAATTGGAATTTCATCAGCAAAATGAGCATTAGGGGATCTTCTCTCAGGAGATATCGGGCAGTACCATTTACAATGTGAGGGATGGGCACAATCACCTCCCATGAAATATACTAATTTCATTCCTTTCATACATAAATCGCAACCGGTGGGCAATGATCCGACCACCCAACTGCCTGCTGCTTCTGAAATTGGATTTCTTTTATTTTGCGGTATTTTCATCACTTGATTTCTATATCTTTTTTATTTTCTATTTAATCTTCTTCTGATTAGCGGATTATGTCGTGCAATTTTACGCAATTCTTCCTCAATATTTTCATTAAGACCAACATCTTTATTTAGAAATATTCCAGTTCTCCCAATTTTATCTCTCCTTGTTAAAACTCTAATCCTTTGATCAACCATTGATTGGGATATTCCTAATATCTTAGAAGCTTCATATTGTCGTTCAATTAAAGGGCTCTCTTTATGGCCCTCGTCGGTTGGTTCAATAAGGATTAAACTTTTGTCGACTCCTGGAACCCTTTTATTATCATGTAATTCTTGATGGTTTAAAGCCCCTCCAAATCGATAAAATTCAAAGGGTGACGAAGTAAAGTCAGTTAATACTGATGTAATGCAGATTTCTTCTTCTAATTCAAAATGCGCTTTGATTATATCATTTGGTGTCGCTTGTATTAATTTTTTATTATATAGTGTGAGATTAGTTTCATCTAAAATCAGTTCTACTCTATAACTTGGAATTTGAGTCAACAAAATAATATCAATATCACTTTTTGGATTTATGTCACCACGTGCTAAAGAGCCATAGGTATATGAATCAATTCCATGATGAGAAAAAACAGAAGTAACTTTTAAGGCTTGTTTTCTTAAATTATCTAGTAGTTCCCAGTGTTCTGGAGAATATTTTACCAAACCCTCACCAGTCCGATTTATCTTTACCCGACCCATAATTTTACCACTTGTCTTTTGTTCGGTTCTAATATTTTATCTATTTTTGCTTCTTATTTTTTAAAATATCTTGAATAATAATTCCCAAAACTATGGTTTCACTTCTGAAAAATGTCCAGTTACCTTGGGAAAATTGGAAAATATCACTATTAGATATTTTTAAGAAATTTTTCTGGTAGTTTACCAGGTTTTTCTCACCTTCTTTCGATAACCAAGAATTACTGGGTTGAATAAAACGGAAATTTTTCAAAGAATTATTTTTAATGGTGGTATTATCGCTTTTATCTGGATTACTGACATCATTTTTGAAAACTTGGGAAGATTTATTGTAGAAATTTTTCTGAAATTTTAAGAAACACAATTTTGAAAACCAAATACCTGTAAATGGGATAATTTTCCAAATAGATCTGATATCATTCCATTTCAAGGTAGGACGGATTAGGATCCATGATATATTTAGAAGATTCTTCTTCAAAGGTTGATTTTCATTAAATCCCAATAGTTTGAATATCGGAAAAATAGACCAATCAAATAGTATGACGGTTGAAAAATGACCTTCTAAGAGAAATTTCTCAAAATCTAAGCCAATTTTCTCTCCATCTTCATTATTTTTACAAAAATCTAGCACCTTATTTCGATCTAAAACTATTACATCGTGCCCTAACATCGTAATTGCGGTCGCTAAATGATTACCCATTTTGATCTTATCCATCAAAGGCGGGATAAGTAATATTCTATCATTTTTTTGGGAATTTTCGCTCTTTCTCTCTGTTCTATCTACAGTTTCAAGAGGATTTGATTTATAATAAGAATGATACTTAATTCCATTATAATCCCACAATCCCTCTCTTACATGACTAATTTTAATGGAACTCCAACGTGTCAATCTGCGAATAATCCTAATTGAAATTATTAGAAAAAGTAAAACTGCAACCTCAACTGGCATCCACTTTATCCAATCGATTTCAGTCCATTTAAAAAGAATTGTCAAAAACATATCACTCTTATTTTAATTATTAATTATTTATTGATTAAAGTTGCTGGTTTTAGTGGTGACAGGGTTTTAAATAGGAGAGTTTGCCCCTCTTCATAATATTTATTAAAAATTCCATCATTCAACGAAAGGATTTCTTGTTTATTTGAAGATAATTCCTTAAATCCCATGGATTTGTATGCTTTCTCTGCCCATTCTGCCGATTTATTTACAAAAAGGCGTATTTCTTTTAATTGATCAGATTTAGCGCGCATTTCCAAGAATTGCATTATCCTTTTTCCATATCCTTTGCGATGAAACCCAATTTTAATATAAAAATAACCGATATATGCAAAATCTCCAAGATTTTGATAGGATCCCATTCCAACATATTTCTGCTCCTCCCTTGCCAAATAAAATTCTCGATCAGGGAAATTCTGTGTAGCCCATTGCTCACTTACAAAATGTTCATCATGATCTTCTGGAATGAGGAGAATTTTCTCATACATCTGATAATTACTATTTATTATTTCCCGTATTTCATCCATTAAGGATAATGAAGCACGAATTATCGAAAGCATTTTATTAAGTTAAATAAAGTTTTCCAAAAAATTAAATAGGCTCATTTATTTATCTGAATATTTCAGATTTCAACATATTCCTTTTTAGCTTAAAAATTACCAAAACTCAAAGATTGTGGGAAATTTGTGGGGAATTATGTGGAGTTATATGTGTGGACTACAATCAGTTATATAGAACTTGCAATCAAATTTATATTATCTAATTTTTTTCAACCAAATTTCACCGAATTTCACCGAATTTCACGAATTTCACCAATCGTTTAGGTTAAAACCATGATAATGAATTCTCTTCCAAGCACAGAAAAATGCTGCACAGACCCAGATATTATCGCCACAGATGAGGGATTCTTAGTTTGCAGAAACTGCGGAGTAGTTATTTCACAAGAACTTGTATCAACTGAAAGAAGAGCATATACTGCCGATGAAGTAAGAAATCGTCGTCGAACTGAACCTCGATGGAGAACATATGGCCCAAGAACGATAATCGGGCTAAATAAGGTAGATTCTAAAGGACATCACCTTGATTCAAAAAAAACTCAATTATTTAACAGGTTATCAAAGATTCAAGGTTCGCTAATCAATTCAATCGAGAGAAATTTCTGGGAAAGTAAACCTAAACTCACAAATTTATGTTTGAAACTACAAATTCCTAGTTTTGTCCAAGAATCCGCTTGGAGTATCTATACTCAAGTAGCAAAGAAGAAACTCACAATGGGTCGAAGCATCGAATCCTTCGTCACAGCCTCGCTTTATGCCGCTATACGAATACATAATTTTCCTAGGTTACTGGAAGAGTTAGTTGACGTTGCAATTATCTCAATTCGTTCCGTGCATAGATCTTTAGGCCTGATTGTTAGACTCGTACTCCCAGAAATGGGATTGAAATATAAACCGATATCTCCTAATCCTTTGATATATCGTTTCGGAGCAGAATTAAATCTGTCAATCAAAACTCAAAGACATGCATACGATCTATTGAAAACTGCATCTCATAAAGGATTGGCAAAAATGGGAAAAGACCCGAAAGGTATAGCTGCAGCAGTGCTCTATTTAGCATCCAAAAACAAAGGAGAAAAAAGAACACAAACCCAAATCGCTTCTATTGCCAGGATAACGGAAGTGACTTTACGAACACGCGCAAAACAGATTAGAAATAAACTGCATAATATTCCTATTGAGTGATCTGAATCAAAATTCCTAGTTCTTCTTCCCTCCTGAAATATTTTTTGAGGGTTTTTAATAACATAATTAGTTGGAAAAAACATAATACCAAATTAATTAATATTTGGATTATTCCATATTATTCATAATTAATGGAGTGAAAGATTATGTCTA